>MNZO01000026.1 GCA_001873665.1 Candidatus Shapirobacteria bacterium CG2_30_35_20
ATTTTTAATTTCTAATTTCAAATTTCTAATTTTTTCTAAGATTATTTTTTTAGTGTAAGAGCGGTGCATTAGTTTGAGAATTTTATCGGAGCCGGATTGCAAAGGTATGTGGAGAAAATGACTGAGACGGGGAGAATATTTTTTGTATAAATTTAAAAATTTATTATCAATACAAAGAAGCGGAATAGAGCCAAAACTTATTAAAGAAATTTTGGTTTGAGTAAGCAGAGCTTCAACTAAATTAGAAAACCCCGGAGCGTATTGGTTGAGGTTGACTCCGGTGATAATAATTTCTTGATAATCGTTTATAACGGTTTGGTTGACTGTATTAACTGCGTCGTTGATGGTCAAAAACCAAAGATAGGGACGGCGAAGAGGAACTGTACAATAAGAGCAGGCGGCGGTGCAACCTGCTTGAACTTTTAAAAGATAGCGGTGAGTATGTGAGAACTTATCGTCTACTTTAGTGTCATATAATGATTTCAATATATTTAGTTTTGTTTCTTTGTTGGTGTTTGGGAGAAAACTAAGGTTGGGAAGATTTTTAATGTTTTTGGTATCGGCACAGCCGGAGATAACGATTTGAGCTTGAGGATATTGTTTTTTAAGATGACGGATGAGACCCAATGATTCAACATTGGCTTTGGCGGTGACAGAGCAGGTATTGATAAAGATTATGGATGGTGGATTCCCGCTTTTGCGGGAATGACGGGGGGTGAAACCTTCGTTTATTAATGTTTGAGCGAAGAGATTAGTTTCGGCGGCGTTGACCCGGCAGCCGAGGTTGAAGACAGAAAAATACTTCATCAGAGTATGGTTTTGAAATAGGCGATGGTTTTGATTAATCCCTCTTCCGGTTTTATTTTAGGTTCCCAACCCAATTTTTCTTTGGCTAAAGCAATGTCAGGACAACGATGGGTAGGATCGTCGTCGGGTAATTTCTTAAAAACTATTTGGCTTTTGGAATCAGGAATCAGTTTTAGAACTAAATTGGCCAATTCCTTGATAGTGAATTCATTGGGATTGCCTAAATTAACCGGACCAGCAAAAGAGCTTTGGTTATTTGTCATTTTGATCATACCGTCCAAAAGGTCATCAATATATTGAAAGGAGCGAGTTTGGGAACCATCGCCGTAAATAGTTAGAGGCAGATTCATTAGAGCCTGAACAATAAAGTTACTAACCACCCGGCCGTCGTAGGGATCCATGTAGGGTCCATAGGTATTAAAGATCCGAATAATCCGAATGGGTGTTTGAAAAGTACGGTGATAGTCAAAAAGCAAGCTTTCGGCAGCCCGTTTTCCCTCGTCATAACAAGAGCGGATACCGATGAAATTAACATTTCCCCGATAATTTTCGGTTTGAGGGTGAACAAGGGGTTCACCATAAACTTCAGAGGTGGAGGAATGAAGAATGGGAATATTGCCTTGAGTTTTGGCAAATTCAAGGATATTGTAGACACCAAAAACAGAAGTTTTCCAGGTGAAAATTGGGTCTTTTTGATAAGCCGGAGGGGAGGCGGGGCAGGCCAAATTATAAATTTGGTCAATTTTATTTTCGATTGTTAGAGGTTTGGTAATATCGTGATTGATAAAGGAAAAATTAGGGTTGGATTCTAAATCTTTAATATTACTAAGAGCACCGGTGTAGTTATTGTCAACACAAACGACTTTTTCACCCAGATCAATAAGACGGTGGATTAGGTTAGTGCCAATAAAACCGGTACCACCAGTGACTAAAATAGTTTTAGACATATCTCAATTTTCTCATAAGCTCTGAATAAAAGCGAAGATTATGGATGGTGGCGAGACGCAGTGCGGTCATTTCTTTGATATGAAAAAGATGAGCTAAATACGAGCGGGAATAGTTTTGACAAAGGTGGCAATCGCAAAATTTAGAAACAGAGCTTTTATCGCGATAATAGATGTTTTTGTTGGGAGTGAAGTAGGAATAATTAAGGGTGGACGCATCTTTCCAAACGTAGAGCCGACAGTGTCTGGCGTCGCGGGTAGGCAGAACGCAGTCAAAAATATGCCAGCCGGATTTGACTAAGGTGGCAATTTCATGGGGTTTACCAACTCCTAGTCCATAGAGAAGATAGTTATCGGGAGTGTATTGGCGAATAATGTCGGAGGATTGGTAGTCAAAAGTCAGATCTGATTTAATTGGCCAACCACCGTAGCCGAGGCCGTCAAAACCGATGTCAACTAATTCTTTGGTGCATTCCTTTCGCAGAATGGCAAATCCCCCACCCTGAACTACACCCAAAAGATAGGGTTTTTTGAGCCACGATTTAGTATTAGCCTCAAATATTTTTTTACAATTTTCTGCCCACCTTAGGGTTCGACGAACCGAATCTTTAGCTTCGGTTAAATTATTTTTTGGATCAGTAAAATCGTCAAGAACGACTACCATGTCAGAATTTAGAGCCAATTGAGTTTTAATGGAGATTTCCGGAGTAAAAAGAATCTTTTTACCATCCATTTTGAAAGTTACTCCAATATCAGTGACACTGTTTTTTCCGCCAAGGGTTTTAGCTAAGGACATCACCTGAAAGCCACCGGAGTCAGAAATAACAGCGCCATTCCAGTTCATATATTTTTTAACACCGCCAAAACTTTTAATAACATCTTTACCGGGATTTGAAAGCAAGTGAAAGGAGTTAACTAAAATTCCCGGAGTTTGGGTATTTTTGATATCAGTAGAATCAAGGGTTTTCAAAACGGCACGGGTAGCGTCGGGGAAAAAAACAGGCAATGGAATTTTGTCACCCTGCAGGGTTTCAAAGAATTTAGGAAACATCTGTCGGCATTGTACCGAAAAATTCGAACTGTAATTATGGAATTATAACACTCGCCCCGCACGCCGTGGGCGGGGGCACGGCGTAAAAAGCGGGGCTCGATTGAAAATTATTTTTTGCACGCGCGATTTTTATGCTCGCTCTGTTCGCATTTTTATAAAACCGAATTTTACAATAACCCTCCTTCCAAAATCATGTATAATAAACCCAATATGGCAAATGAAATCGAAATGAATTTTAAGGTTACAAATAAAGAGGGCCTACTGGTCTTTTTAAAGTCGCTTGGTGAGGAAAAAACACAGGATATTAAAATGACTTATCTTGGAAAACAGGGTGACGAGTCCTTTTATATTCGCATTGAAGAAATTTCTGACGAAAATGGTGATAAAAAAGTCTTAACTGCCAAAGGTAACTTTGTTTCCAATGACGGCGTAAATCAGAGGAAGGAGGTGTCGATTCCAATTACTTCTTCTCCTGAACAATATATAGAATTTTTGACTTTAATCGGAATGGAGTTACGGGATTCTAAATCTAAGATTCGCCACCATTTTCATATCGATGACTTAGAAATTACCTTAGATGAGTGGAACGTAGAGGATCTTGGGAATAGACTTGAAATTGAGGGTTTGGATGAGTCAAAAGTAAAAGAGTTTGCTAGTAAAATTGTTCAATACTGTAACCCGACTCCGTCAAAATAACTCAGAGCTTATAAAGCATTCTGCGTCCCACAGCCTCTTCAGTAAAATCATCCCAAATGTCGCATAGTACTGGGTCATCTTTAACATCCTGTGGTTTAACTTCCATTAGTCTTTCTTTGTCTACCATTTTTTCCTTCCATCCATTATCTCCCGACACTAATCTTTGTAGAAATGGTTGTAATTTATCGAGAGCGTAAATATATTTTGATTCAGGAGTCAGCCTTTCTTCATATTCATTCCATAGATTCATCATCCTCAGACCTTCATCTTCGGGTAGGGTAGAAAACAGCTTTTTAGCCGACTCTTCCTCTGCTTTCTTTTTCTCTTCTTTTGTTTTTTTCTTGTCGTCCCAAAGATTTACATCTTCGGCATATACTTCAACCAAATCATGAACCAAGGCCAGTTCAATAAGCCGCATTTTATCTAGTTCTGGTCTAAGTTTTGACATCAAATAGGACATCATCACCAGGTGCCAAATATGCTCGGCGTCACTTTCGGCTCGATCTAAGTTTGAAGTTTTATTAAAACGCTCTATCGTTTTAAGTTTCTCAATAAGTCTGAGAAAATTAATTATTTTTTTAATGTCGTTCATTGGTAAGTATCCTTTTTACGGCTTTAGTAAAATTAGCAACCATATTATATTCGTTTATTACTAAGTCTCTACCGTTTTTCTTAATTGATACTTTTTCTTCATTTTTTAAAGTTAAAATTTTTCTCATATTTTTCTCAACTTCGTCTAATTCTAAATTAGTTATAAAACCATCGACACCATCTTTCACCTGACAGGGTAATCCATCTACATCAGACACTAAGGCAATTGGTTTACCATAAATTCGAATTTCCGCTGGAATAAAGGCTCCTGGCTCATATTTTGACAATACGGCGACAAGTTCCGTCTTATTCCATTGCATAAACTGACGGGGAAAGACAAAATCTAGTCCAAACATTAAAGTAATATTTTTACTTTTTAACGAATTCAATTCTTTAACTATCGGGTCCTGCATCGTATATGGTGCGGCTTGTACCACAAAGTGATAAGGCAGATCTTCTAATCGCTTAGCAACTTTCATAAAAATATCGAATCCTTTATAGAGCACCACTGTGGCTCAACAAGTGGTGTATGCTCTAGAAAACAATATTCCAGTTTGGTGCTTGTGTAATGAGGACAAAAAACAAAATATTCCGGCATTTTTATCAACCCGCCACGACGATAAACTGGATTTTTCTTATTATAAGTCTGAAAAGTTAACGTCTCTAATCGAAGAAAAATTGACTAGCTTTACGAAAAGAGAAATAAAATTCAATTTTTACCTAGACCAAGATATGTATGACTTTTTGGAAAAATTGTCCATAGCAAACAAATCAACGAAGTCAAAAGTAATTAGAGAAATTATTTTGACTGAAATGAACAAGAAGCAATCTCAAAATACCAAACCATAACATTCTGATTTCATAAAAATTTTTGCGTTTTCCTAACTACTTTTTATTGAATAAAACCCTTACGCCAAAATATCAAAATGACGGATTCTTGGCGCTGGCCAATTCTGTGCGCCTGTCCGCCTCTGGCGGAGGCGTGGCCTGTGCCACCTCAAAAAATTTCAATTATCACGAATTGTCGGGGATACTGGATTCGAACCAGCAGCCTCACGGTCCCAAACCGTGCGCGCTAACCAATTGCGCCAATCCCCGGTGAGACGTACAAATTACTTCGTAATTTTACGTTTCTAACAACGTTTACCGATTTTATCGGTATTACGTTGTGCCGCTGGCGGGAATCGAACCCACACGGTTGTTGAGACCACAAGATTTTAAGTCTTGCGTGTATACCAATTTCACCACAGCGGCGATGGCCATATTTTACCTTAATTTGTTAGAATACTTAAGCTGCGGGTATAGTTTAGTGGCAGAACGAGAGATTTCCAATCTTTCGGCGAGGGTCCGATTCCCTCTACCCGCTCCAGTATTGCACATTCATCAAAATTTTCACCATTTTTGACCGAATTTTTTGCATTTAGTACCAAATTCCAAGGTAAATTGGGTTCTCCGGAAATTGTCTGGCCAAAAAGCAGGAGGTTCGATCCAAAGATTTCTTTGGATACGACCTTTTTTGATAAAAGGTCGTCACACTCGGCGATTTTAGGCAGGTTCTCTGCCTTAATAATCTATTTTGACATGGGTTCGATCCAGCCAGTTTGCGTTTGTTCAAGTGTGATTAGATTTTCTTCCAGCGACTTTTTTTGACTGACTAATTTATTCTTTTCGACTTTGTAAATGTCCTGTTCAATTATTTGGTCAAGATAGCCATCCAGTAGTCGCTGGAGTTTGATATTAATCACACTTACCTTATCTCGTGTCTCTTGAACAAACGCCGACACCGATTGGGCGCAGTCCATTTTGTCTTCATTTAATCTTTTGGACAAATAATCTGCCCAATCTAGGGGTAAAGCAGTTTGTTTGATCAGGGATGATAACTGGTGAGATAAGTTAGTTTCGGTGATTGGTAGTTCACGGCACTTTACCGATATTGAAAGAATAACCTCTGAACTGCCAATATTTGATAATAATATTCCCGTTGTTTATTTACTTCTACGTCGACCAAAAATAATATCCATCACCGATATTTCTTGGTTATATTTTAAAAACAGTTCTGAGATGACAATTCAACAGATGGCAGATTTGGTAAACGTCACTTTTGATACAAAGTATACTGAACAAAAATTATTAGCCCTTAATTGTTGGAATGGTGGTGTAGTTTACGGAAACGCAAAAGGAGTCCATTTGTTGTGTAATATGTGGAAAAAATATTATGAAACAATGTTGACAGGAAAAAACAAAGATTATTTTATTCCTAACGATCAATTATGTCTGTGGTTAGCTACTGATCAAATGGCGAATAGGATGACCATTAAAGAATTACCTTTATCTTGGAATTTTATGCCTGGTCACGCCCTTGAAGAACTAATGAAAAAATCATGTCCAAGCATAAAAGAAGTTAAAGAGTCGCTTGATGGAGTTAATATATTACATTTAGCTCAAAACAAGACTGATATCTGGGCCCAAATCCTTATTAATGATATTAATTCAAACTAATTATGAAAATAAACCATGCAATAATCGGCTGTGGACATATTGCGCCAAGTCATGTTTATGGGTGTCGAAAAAATGATGTAAACATTTTCACCTGTTTTGATATTAATATAGACAAAGCAAAAAAATTTGCAGAATTTCATAATATACCCTCAGTTTCAAATTCATACGAGGAGATACTAAATAATAAAACGATAGATTCTGTATCCATCTGTACACCTCATAACACTCATGCTCAACTAACCATTAAAGCACTAAACGCAGGTAAAAATGTGGTTGTAGAAAAACCGATAGCATTGAGTGTAAGTGATGGTGAAATGATGATTGAAACCGCCAAAAAGAACAACAAGGTTTTGTCTGTAATTTCACAACACCGCTACAATGGAGTGATTATGGAAATTAAAAAATCGCTCGACAATGGTGTCTTTGGCTCGATCACAATGGTTAATGCAACTTTGAACTGTCAAAAAAATAAAGAATATTATATTGACAGTAATTGGAGAGGAACTTTAGAACAGGAAGGGGGATCGTCATTAATAAATTAAGCTATTCATTCATTAGACTTGGTGCTGTGGGTTAAAGGGGTGCCAGAGGAGGTTAAATCATATTACTCAACTTTGAAATTTAAAGATGTAATTGAAACAGAGGACACCTTGGTCTCTATTATGAAATTTTTTGACAATAGTTTAGGAATATTTTCAATAACAAATACTTCTGTAGATATTTGGGATTCTAAAATCGAATTTGTTGGGACAAAGGGTACTGTTTCATTTTCAGCTGATTATCCTGTAAAAATATTATACCTAATACATGAAGACCCTGCAGTTGCAACTAAATTATTGGCCTTATATGAGTTGCTTGCAGACAAATTTTCGGAAGCACCACCAGTAAGCTATTACGGGACAAAACATCGAGAACAAATGGGTGATTTTTTTAACGTTATTTTGGATAAGACAAAAGAACTTTTTATTAAGCCAGAAGAAGCTTTGAGAACCCTGTCCGTGGTGGAAAAAATATACAATTATGAAAAAAAGTAAGTATATACTGCAAATCGATAGATCAATAAAAGAAGGACAATTGTCTCTAGTTAAAGGTGGTTACATGGAAGAGTTTGAAAATGAGG
>MNZO01000025.1 GCA_001873665.1 Candidatus Shapirobacteria bacterium CG2_30_35_20
CAAAACTACAGCAGAGCAAGCTTTTATCGTCTGTCCTTTTATTGAAGATTCCGAAAGTTTATCCACCGTCAAATCAGCCACTGCCGAATTTACCAAATTAAAACCATTATTTCCCAAATTAAAATTAGAATTAATCCATGGCAAAATTCCAATTTCCGATCGTCAAAAAATATTTGACGACTTTAAAGTCAATAAAATAAATGTTTTAGTTACTACCCCCATAATCGAGGTTGGTATTGATTTTCCCAATGCTACGGTCATAATTATCCAGTCAGCCAATCGGTTTGGTCTAGCTTCACTCCATCAATTACGAGGGCGGGTGGGTAGGGGAGTCAGTCCAGGATATTGTTATCTCTTCACCGACAACCCCAATTCACCCCGATTAAAATATTTGACTACACATTACGAAGGTCAACAATTAGCCGAGTTTGATCTAAAACTCCGCGGACCAGGTGAGCTTTTTTCCACCCTCCAACATGGTCATTTTTATTTTGACGAGAAATCTATTATTTTAGCCAAATCAATTATTCAAGATCTATCCAAAGCAAAATATAATTTACAAAAACTCATCATCAATCATTCATCCTTAACTTCAATAAACTAATCGTTTCCTCTCTCAATTTAACTTTAGCCCAATCTTTTTGGCTAGGGGTCAGCAATTCGCCCAAACCATCCAAAATATGATTATTGCTCATTTTTTCCAATTGGGAAATACACTTATTAACCAATCGATTAAACGACATGCCCGATCTTTTTTCTACAATTTCCTGATTAATAGGAAAACGATGTGATAAAAAAAACCACACATCATAAATATCACGGCTAGTTTTTCCAATCCGTTCATGCATCGCCATTAATTTGTAAGCAAACATGTCAGCTTGGACCATGACCAACATTGACACTCCCAAATAAGTTTTTATCTCATATTCCGCCTCAGTCTGTCGACGATTAATTTCCACTTTGACATTATGACTTTTGTCTTCGTAAGATATTAAACAAAATAAATTAAAACGTTTTTTATAAGAATCTTTTAAAATGCCATATTTCTTGACAATTTTAATCACCTCATCAAAAACCATATCTTCTCGACTTTCATTCAGCAAATCCATATCGATATCCACCGAAAATCTATCAAGGTCATAAAACATTAGCGCCGCCGTACCCCCTTTAAACCCTAAAAACGGGGCAATATTTGTATTTGAATAAATATCCTTTAAGATTTGAAATAAAATTGTTTTGTGGGTAGAAATATTTAAAGTCATATTTTTGATTGCTCAAATAATTGATTAACTATTTTAGTCATTCGCAAATTATTATAAATCGGCAAAATATCAAAAACTTTATTCCAGTTTATAGACCTCAAATTATCAAAATGGTAATCATCATTAATATAGAGTGTATCCAAAAATGCCCGTTCACAAGTAGCCACCGATGTTTCGTTAACATTATTCACCCCAATCGAATTGGCTAAAATTGCATCTTTAATTTTTTTATATAAATATATTTGCCCATCAATCTCAACTTCCCGACCCAAATATGAAGCTATTTGGATTTTCGATTGAAATTGAAAGATCAAACCATTCTGGGCCAAAACCGTCTCAAAGCTAACGTAAGATGGGGCATAAATCCGAGTCGCTAATTCAGTTTTATTATATTGTTTGTTTTTGACATACACACCTCGACGAACACGCATTAAATCACCATTCTTGGCATAGTAGCTCAACCTAACCATAGTCGAATTAGTGTTTGGTAATTGCCACAACATGGCAATATCTTCCAATGTAAACACAGTTTTAGGTGATTTCAAAATAGTCATCAAATAATTACCCTTTTGCATATGTATACTGCAAATGAGGTTTAACCTCACTTACAGTTTAAATATAAATGATATCAATTATTTTGTCAAGCGAGGGTTCTAATTGTTAGCCTAAAATTAAAGTGCTCCTTGACATTGTATCATCTAGTATATACACTTAATTATGAAATTTGAGCCTTTAAACTTTCAATGGGATGAAGGCAACCAAAACAAAAATTGGCAAAAACATCAAGTTTCAAAAACAGAAAGTGAAGAAATATTTTTTGATAATTACAAAATTGTCATCAATGATTTTCTCCACTCCGATAAAGAAAAACGGTGGATCTTGTTTGGAAAAACCAAACAAAAACGTATTCTTTATACTGTTTTTACTATTAGAAAAAAAATAATTAGAATTATTTCGGCGCGAGACGCCAACAAAAAGGAGAAAAAACTATATGAAAAAAAAGCTCGTAATTCCAAAATTCAAAAATGAAGATGAAGAACGTGATTTTTGGACTAAAATTGACGTGACTGATTATTTTAATGCCAATGACTTTGAAAAAGCCAGTTTCCCCAACCTAAAACCAACCTCACGTTCAATTTCTATTCGATTACCAATTTATCTCCTAACTAGATTAAAAGAAAAAGCCAACGCCATTAACGTCCCATACCAATCATTAATTAAAGGTTATATAAATCAAGGTTTAAATTTCAATTAAAATTTGGAAATTGTGTTTTTGTAATTTGTTGTTTTTACTGTATAATACCTCTATGACCGCATTACCTAAACATTGGCCCTCCAGTCGTCGACAAGGTCGTCGACGTGCCACCATTACCGGCCCCAAATTGGCCCAAGTTACCAAATGTCTCAAATGTGGTCAAGACAAACGACCTGGTTTTCTATGTCAAAACTGTGAAAAGTAAACTAGATCCTCGACACAAAAAACGAATTCATCTTTTTCAAGAACTTTTTGCTTGGGAATCAGTCAAATCTACCCCCAAGCCAATCATTCACGATATTATCAAAAATATAAACCAGATTGATTCTCAAATCAAAATTTTTGCCCCCAAATGGCCTATCGACAAAATCAATCGTGTCGATTTGTCAATTTTACGCCTCGCCATTTGGGAACTAAAATATATTAAAAATACTCCCAATAGAGTTATCATTGACGAAGCGGTGGAAATTGCCAAAGAATATGGTAACGAATCATCTAGCTCTTTCGTCAACGCTGTCCTCGGATCTATAATCAAATAATATGAATGACCTCAAGCCCTTACTAAAGTTATTAAATATTCATTTTAATGACGAAAAACTATTGCACCAAGCCCTTGTTCACAGATCATCTTTAAACGAATTTAAAAATACTTTTAGTAGCTCCAATGAAAGACTAGAATTTCTCGGTGACGCTGTTTTAGAATTATGGACATCAAATACTCTCTATCACAAATTTCCCGACAAAAACGAAGGTCAAATGACCAATTTACGTAGCTTAATCGTTCGAACCGAAAATCTAGCTTCAATCGCTTTATCCCTTAAAATAGGGGATTATCTTTATCTTTCTCGGGGTGAGGAAACTCATGGTGGTCGTCAAAACATCTCCATTTTAGCCGATACTCTAGAGAGTATTATTGGGGCTATTTATTTAGACGGAGGACAATCAACAGCCGATTTATTTTTATCCCAAATTTTACAATCAAGTATCGATAATTTTTCCCAAAAGACCGAGTACAAAGACCCCAAAAGCATTTTCCAAGAAATTGCTCAGGCCAAAAAGGGGATTACTCCCAATTATCAAATAATTTCCCAAGATGGACCCGACCACGACAAAAAATTTATCTCCGGTGCTTATATTGGCCATAAATTAATAGCGCAAGGTCAGGGTAACTCCAAACAAAAAGCCGAAGAGCAAGCCGCCATTAATGCCACACAAGAAATAAATATAAATTCCAAGATACAATAACCAAGTATTCCAAACAATTACCAATGTTTCAAATTTCAATAACCAAACAATTTGTAATTTTAGTGATTGGTAATTGAGATTTGTTTGATTATTGGAGCTTGGTTATTGGGTATTCCATGCTATAATCTGAATATGCTAAAAATAAAATTAAGACCAAACGGAAAAATTCACCAACGATCATTTAGAATTGTGGTCGCCAAAGAGCACAGCAAAATGGATGGCAAATTTATTGCCAATCTTGGTTTTTACACTCCTCAGTCCAAAACTCTGCAAATCAACAAAGATGAGATGCAAAAATGGATTAAAAACGGCGCCCAATTAACAATTGGAGTCGAAAAACTATTAAATCCTGATAAATTTCCCAATAAAAAGAAAGTAAAAAAAGCTAAGGTGTAATTTTAATGTTTTTGACATTGTAAATTAAGTTTTAAAAATTGATTAAAAATTAAAAATTTTAAATTAAAAATTCTTTATATGAGCACAATCATTGAAACAGCCAAATACATCATTACCTCAATTTTACCTGAAAATGCCAATGTTACCATCACTTCCCGTGACGATAATGACACTTTAATTATTTCTGTCTCAGCCCTACCTGAATTTATTGGCCAATTAATCGGCAAAAAAGGCAAAGTCATCAAATCTCTCCACACTCTCCTCAATCTTGCTTATCCTGATATCAGATATATGTTGGAAATTAAGGAATAAAATCTTGTTTTCATCGTAGGGGACAGGCATGCCTGTCCCCTACGAATTTATACGGATTTTCTCAATAAAACGGATCAACCCTATCTGACGGCACAAATTTTTGGACACCCTGCTTTATTTCTCCTTCTGTCACCCCATAATATTTATAAGTGTCAATTTTGGATAGCACTGTTAATTCATCGTTATTTGATGTCAAATCAGTCAACGACAACGCTTCTAATTTGTTTTGAGTCCACTCAGGTAAATAATAGGCCGAAATACTCATCTTTATGGTCGCCAAATCACCAGTAATGGTCATACTATAATTATCAATCGACAATACTGGTAAACTTTTTTCCACCGCATTTATCATCGCCAAAAAATTAGCTTTTGGCCCAACTATTACCACATCTACCGGCACTGTTTGATATTCAAATTTTGTCGATTTTTTGGCAACATCCTTAATATCACCCAAAGTTACCGAAAAATCACTAACCTGATACTCAAAATCAGCTCCTATCTTACTAATAATCTTTACTAACAAATACGAATTTTCCTCCGACAATACCCCATTTTCAATCAATGTCAACTTAGATTCTAACTCCGCCCGATCCAAAGATAACAAGTAAACCCTCTTTTCATTTAGTACCTTAGTCTCATTTACCACTTTATCAATCTGATTAAACAAACCCTTAATATCTATAATTTGTGGAACCACCCATCTCGCAAAAATCAACATCAATATTATCATCACCCCTACCGGCATCGACCAGACCAACCAGACAGCAACATCCTTACCAAACAACTTGTCAGGCAAATAACTTTTTAATTTATTCATTTTAAATATACCTCCATTGTGACCAACCATTGGGCAGTATTTTTTGTATAAACAGCCGACTTTACCACAATATTCTTAACTTCAGGCTCAGTCCCCATATTAACCTCAGCTACCCGAGTTTCAACTTGCTTCATAGCATCATCACTACTGGCAATCACTGACATTACAAAATATTTTTTTTCTTTTAATTCAAAATCTCTTATTTCAATTTTTGAATCAAAAATATTTTCCACCATATTAAAAGCCTGCGCATATTCAAACCTCTCCCTCAATACCTTTCCCAAAAGTTTAGCCCGAAATTTTATTGACTGACTGGTAATAATTTCGCTTGATAATTGCAAATAACCAGACAGCGCTACTTCATATTTTATTTTTTCTTTTTTCAACCACCAATCTCTTTTCAGCACCAAGATAACTGACACCAAAATAACCCAAATTATCAAAAAAATAGTCAAAACTTTTCGACTCAAAGACTTGGCCTTGATAATCTCGACTTGAAATTTAGCCTGACTTGGCAATAAATTTAAACTCATAATAATGCCCTAAGGGCTGACCCTACCGCTACCGCAAACCTATAACCATCTATATTCAAATCAATTGGCACGACAATTCGCGTGGTGTCTATCTTCAAAAATGGTTGCATTATCTGTACCTCTACCCCCAATTTTTTAGTTAATTCTTCAGCCAACCCTGGCATTTTTGCCCCACCACCGCTCAAAATTAACAAATCAACCGATTTATTGTACGATTCAACATGCATCGCAATTGCCCGTCGCACTTCTTCTGACAAACTTTCAAATACTGGCATAATCGCATTTTTAATTTTTCCTTCCAATTCCATTTCTTTCATTCCATAAGCTTTTTTGTATTCTTCAGCACTCGCCATATCCAATCCCAAATTAACTGAAATAGATCGAGTCAATGACTCACCTCCCACCGACAGTGATCGAGCAAAAGAAATATTTGAATTATGCAAACTGATAATATCCGAAAATTTTTTTCCGATATCCAAGACCATTATGGAAACCGAATTTACTACAATCTGATTGACCAATCGTTTTAACGACAAAGAGGTCGGTTCAATCGCCACTAAATCAATTCCACAGTTTTTAAATAATTTTACATATTCCGCGATTAGATCATTTCGAGCGGCAATGGCAAACACCGATAAACGACCAGCCTCATCGGTACTGATTACCTCATAATCAATCGATACTTCGTCCAAAGGAAACGGCACAAAAGTTTCCGCTTCAAACCAAAGAGCATCCTTTATTTCACTGTCTTTTAATGGTGGCAACAATACCAATCTCGACACAATTTTGTTCTCAGGTATCGAAACTACTGCCTGACAATTTGACAATTTCATTTCCGAAACTAAGCTCTTTAATACCCTACTTACCTCCGACAATTTATTAAACTGAGGCGTCTTAACTTCACCAATATTATCCAACACCACCTTATCCCCATCTTTTGATAAACTAACAATTTTTATACTCCCCACCCCCAAATCAATTCCCACAAAATTACTCATACAATCAGTTTAGCAAAAAATAAATATTTATTTGGAAATTGGTTATTGGAAATTGGAAATTAGTCGCTAAGTATCTTTCCCTCCGCCATCATCCCTGACACCATAAACCCAGGTAATTTATACCGTCGACGAATGCTCAATTTTTTACTCGCCTGAGTTGATATTTTCCCCTCCGACACAATATTCTCTCCCTGTGAAGAAAATATATTACCCCCCGTGGCTTCAATGTAAAATTTGCCACCATTAATAATTGGGGTTACCACCAGTAAAATAGGGGAGTTATCTGTCAAAATATTGACACAACCAGGAGGAGTATCGGTAAATCCTGAAACTTTTTTACTTCCAAAATTAAAACCGCTCCGAGCCACATTATAATTTGCCCCATTTTTATAAAAATAACTAATTTCCATCGACCCCGTAAAACCCACATTGCAAACATTTACACTGACACCGGCATAATAAGTCGTCCCGATATCTCCATTATCCAAGTGGTTGACCAGCCAATAGCTTTCACTGCTTCCCGCTGGCACAAATTCATCAAAATTAATACTGTTCCCCACTCCAATTTTGCTAACGTTAATGTCGGCGACACTATTGTTACCCGGTGACGAATAATTAGTTCCCCCTGTTCCCAAATAAAAATTAATCCCCGATTCTGCCGTATCAAAGGCTTTTTTAAGCAATTCATCATTGGCATTTATTTTTATTTCCACCGTCTCACTTTTTGACATCGATAGTCCCAAGGTCAACATCATCGCCGAAATCAACAATACAACTATCGCTACCTGACCTCTAACGCCAGAATAATTCAATTTACAATTTACAATTTTCAATTAATTTATTAATTAACATTTAACAACAATTCTCTTGTTTCAGTATACAGTCTTTTTGATTCATCGATTATTTGTTCTTCGGCACATGATAATAATTTCAACCAATGCAAAGTTTCTT
>MNZO01000047.1 GCA_001873665.1 Candidatus Shapirobacteria bacterium CG2_30_35_20
AATGTCTTCTTTGGGTCTATCGCTTTCCAGCCAGTATCCGAAAATAAAGGATGCTCCGAAGTTAATTTAATCTCCGATCCATCGGTAAAATTTACTTTGCACATATGATCCCGCACCGGCTGATCTAACTTTGTCACCACACTCACCGACTTTTCCCCCCTTTCATCCTGACTCACCACCCTATCTCCCACCCTCACCTCCTCAATATTCTTCCTTGCCTCGCCAAAGTCTGTGCTCTGTCCTCCGTGCTCTGTCCTCTGTGCTCTGTTATCATTCCCAGTCGCCATCTCTATCTTCGTCCCCGCCGGAAAACACGTCCACCCCGATGTAGGTTCAGGCACACAGGGGGTATCACAATAATAGTCAACACGATTACAAGACCCACCACCAATTTGAGTAAACTCAGCCCGATAACTACCACTACCAGTATTCACACAATAATTATCATAACAAAAAGTATCCAGCATTTCGCGTACCATACAAGCAACTTTCACTGGCTTTTCCCCACCATCCACAGCCTGTGAAGCTCGAGAAACAGGAACGCTACCACTCAAAACCAAACCCCCAACCAAGAACGCACTAGTAAGTCTATTAATATTTCTCATTTTTTATTTAAAAAATAAATAAATTACTATCCACATTATATCCCATAACATACATCTTGTCAATAAGGAATATTATAGGAATAAGGGATGTGTATAATTTTCTACGTCATTGCAAGGAGGCTTTGCGACGTGGCAATCTCGTTGGAATTTAGAAAGCCTAGATTATTTTTGTGTTTGGTAGAGACGTTATTTGTAGGTTTTGTAGAGACGCACCATTGGCGCGTCTCTACCAGATTTTTATATCCGGCTTTGCAACTTTAAGTACAACTTTTTTACACGATATAATATCAAATTGTCACCTATTAAGGAATGTGGCTATATAATCAATATATGACCAACTTTGTAATTATTGGCACATCTGGAGTCGGCAAAACGTTTCTTGAGCAGGAACTAGAATCAATGGGTATTTCTTTTCAGCTACCCAAATATACCAATCGTTCTCCAAGATCAGCAGAAAACACCAACAAAACTGTTTGTATTTCTTCAATTGAATTTGAAAAACTGTTTTCACCAAAATCTTTCTTTTTTACTCTAGATTATGGTAGTTATCGCTACGGCTGGAAAAAAACAGATTTATTACTCCACCCCCAACTTCCAGCCACTTTGGCTATAACTTTAGAGAGTTTAGACTCTTTTTTATCCCAAAATCCAACTTTCATTCCCATTTTATTAACTGTCGATAACTCTGATTTATTCTTACTTGAAAAAAGATTACATTTAAGAGAAAAATCAGAGTCTGAAATTACCCGTCGCTTAAATCTTGCCAGAAACGAGTTAAATATAATTTCAAAATATATAAAATTAACAAAAAAGAAAAATGGAAAAGTATTTTACATTAAAGATAATCAAACTATTTTTGATGAGGTTATTCCTCAAATACTATTTGAACTCCTATCATTAAAATACAATTTGAATTGTATTCCAATCAAAAAAAAGCCGTGGGGATTTACAGTAGGAATACAACCAAATTCAGTAGATAAGTTTATCAATAGTTTTTTCCCAAACATAAATCTATCAAAACAACAAATCAGCCCAAGATTTTTGATCATTAATCCAAATTCACGATTATCATGGCAATGGCATCAAAAAAGAAGTGAATGGTGGAAACTGATAAAAGGTCCAGCAGGTATAATGTTAAGTCATAACGATATACAACCTGAAAACTTTATAGTCAAAAACACAAGTTCAACAATTAAAGTTGAACCAACTATCAGGCATAGAATAATCGGATTAAAAACAATTGCTATTGTCGCCGAAATTTGGATACACACTGACATTAATAATCTATCTAATGCAAATGATATCGTTCGAGTAGAAGATGACTACATGTCTCAACGCATTTTGCCGCCACCGGCAGTAAATGTAATCGGGAAACCTCACCAATATTAATCCACTTTGCTTCTTCAACCTCTAAACCATCTATTTTAAATTGGGTTGATTTTACTGTACAACTAAAAACAGCAATTTTACCACTACCTTTATCAGATAAAATAAAAGAACCATGCTCTTTCAAATTATTTATTTTAATTCCTACTTCCTCATAAACCTCTCTTATGGCAGCATCTTTCAAAAGTTCATTTTTTTTGACACCACCACCAGGTAATGACCAACCATTTGTATACGTATTTTTAATTAAGAGCAATTTATTATCACAAAAAACAAGAACTTTAACACCATATCTAGTCGAACTAAAAAAACACACCAATGGCTTTACAAAAGGGTATAAATTCGATATAAAATATTTTACAATTCGTTTAATCCTTATATTCATTTTTTTAACAACTTCCTACATGAATTAATAAATGAAAAATCAACAGTATCTCCGTATATACGAGGTAACATACAACTACCTTCTGACATTTCGTTCCAAGCATTTATTGTGATCAATTTTTCATTATCTGGAATCTGCATATCATTTGTTAATTTTAATAAACTATCAAGCAAAACCGTAAATGTTTCAGAAGTACTTTCTGTCACAATCATCGAATGCGGATATTGATTAATAAAAGGTCTTAGTTGATCAATACTCGTAGGTTAAAATTGTTTTCCTTTAGAGTCTATATATTGACATCGTGGAGTCGCATCCAGACCGACTTGTGCCGTGGGTTCCACTGGTATGCTGACTACTTTACTTATCTTCTCCCATTCTTGTATCCTTGAATTTTACCAAAAGTATAGTGTAAAGTTGTCTTTTCTCCTACATTATTCTGATTCATTGGTTTTGATACCAATGTCGAATATGTTTCGTAACTTATTCAGGGGGAATTATAATAGGATATTATAGGGTTAGGGGATGTATTTTTCTTTCCTGATTATTAAATAAGCCTACACATAAACATCTTGATATACTTAATCTAATGGAAACTAAACTAAACAATATGGTGGTTAATTACCAATTAAAGGGGCAAGGAAAAACACTATTATTTCTTCACGGATGGAGTCGGGGAATTAACAAAGAGAAATATAACGAATTAGTTACTTTGTTGGCAAAAAAATATAAAGTATTGACAGTTGATTTTCCTGGGTTTGGTGGAACGAGTGAACCAAGTAAGCCATGGACAGTAGAAGATTTTGCCAAATGGTTGGCTAATTTTTTAAAAAAAGAAAAAATTAATCCGGATATTATTATGGGACATTCGTTTGGAGGGAGGGTGGTGATAAAGGGAATATCAAAAGGGTTGTTTTCCCGGGGGAAATTGATTTTAGTAGCTAGTGCCGGGATTGAAAGAAAAAGTTTTAAGGTTAAAACGTTGATATTTATATCTAGTTTAATACCGAAAATAATAAAAAATTTGATTAACTTTGGGTCAAAAGATTGGCGAGAGGTGAGTGGAGTAATGAAAGAAACAATGAGGTTGATTGTTGGTGAAAACTTAGAAAATGACATATCTCGAATCACAGTTCCAACACTGTTAATTTGGGGAAATGAAGATAATACAACCCCATTATGGCAAGGTAAGGTAATAAATAGTTTGATTACAAACTCGGAATTAAAAATAATTGATGGTGCAAATCATGGAGTGCCCTATAGACGAGCGGGAGATGTGGCAAAGTTAATCATTGATTGGGTCAAATAATATGTGGCCAAAAGTGTTTTTAATTTTTTTGGCAATTCATCAATTATTTTATTGGGTTTATACGTGGCAAATAAAAGAATATCGTTTTGATCGATGGTGGAATTGGTTGATAAATGATTCAAAGTGGTGGTGGAAACAGTTTGATGTTTTAAAATGGTATCGCCCAAAAGTTACAATTAGAACAGTGTTGACCTTGTTGGTGGGTTTAGTGACGATTTGGTTGATGTGGCCTTGGTGGTGGTTTTTGGGAATAATTTTGGGAGGATTAGTAACAAAAATATGGGAACCGTTGTTTAATTGGCAAAAAAAGAGAATAATAAATAAGGCAAAGATATTAATGAGAAAGAGTAAAGGAGTGGTAATAGGAATAACTGGTAGCTTTGGGAAAAGCACGGTTAAAGAAATGCTAGTTGAAGTGTTATCAAATAAATATAGGGTGGTATCAACACCAAAAAATATAAATTCGGAAATTGGGGTGGCACAAACAGTATTGGGTTGGTCTGATAATTATGAGATTGCTATAGTAGAAATGGGAGCATATAAAATAGGGGAAATTATGGCAATTTGTGATATTGTTTTGCCAAAATATGGAGTAATTACTGGACTTGGAGATCAGCATTTATCACTATTTGGAAGTATAGAGAATATAAAAAAGGCTAAATATGAACTAATAGAATGTTTGCCGGTAATTGGAAAGGGATGGGTGATTGATAAAGATTTTTCAATAAATAATGCTAAAAATATAAAAGAAGATCAAAATGGAGTGTTTTTTAAATATGAAGGAACAAAGTTTGAAGTCCCTATATTAGGGAAACAATTAATTAGTAATGTCATTGCGGTTATTAAGGTGGCGGAAGAACTGGGGATGACTAAACAAGAAATTGCTGTGAGATTGAAAAATTTAGATGTAAATAATTATTGGCCAAAGAAAGTTGTGGTAAATGAAAATTTGGTGGTAATTGATAACAGCTATAATGCTTCAGTTAATTCATTTTTGTCATTACTAGATTATGTTAAAACATGGAAGGGATATAAAAAAATTTTGGTGACTCCGGGGATGATTGAGTTGAGTAAAAATGAAGAAAAGGATCATGAATTGGTGGGTGTTAATTTAAAAGAAATTGATAGTGTGCTTTTGACAAATGATAAAAATTTTTCCCAATTAAATCGATGGGACAATGTAAAAGTGGTTAATTTAAGTAAATTACTAGAAGAAATTAAAAAAAATATTTATGGTAAAACCTTGGTGATTTTTAAAAGCAGAACACCAAGAAGTATTATTGATCAAGTAATAAATAGAAAATGATTAGTATTAGTATTAATCCAAATTTCGAGAAAGACGATGTAGATTTAATTAGAGGTGGTAGTAAAAGTGGTGTGGAGAGTTTAGAAAAAAAGATTGAAAAATATTTTTTGGGGGGAAAGGTGGTAATAGTAGAAAAAGGGCGAGATGGGATGCAATTGTTGATTAAGGCACTTGACTTAAAGTCTGACGATGAGGTATTAGTACAGGCGTTTACTTGTTCGGTGGTACCGATGGCAATAATGACAGTGGGAGCAAAAGTAGTTTATGTAGATATTGATGATAATTACAATATGGATTTAGTTGATTTGAAGAAAAAAATAACAAGTAAAACCAAATTGGTGGTGGTGCAACATACTTTTGGAATGCCAGTAAAGATGGATGAGCTGAGAGAAGTCGTGGGGGAGAAAATTAAGATAATTGAGGATTTAGCGCATGGTTTGGGGAATGAATATAAAGAGAAGAAACTGGGAACATGGGGCGAGGCAGCTATTTTAAGTTTTGGTCGAGATAAGGTAATTTCGGGGGTGTGGGGTGGAGCAGTGTTGGCAAATGAAAACGTAATTAAAAAAATAAAGAAGATGACAGAAAATTTATCTGTTAGAGATAAGATTTGGGTTAAAGGGCAAGTAGATTACGTTTTATTGATGGAGTTGGTGATGAAATATTATAGCTTTGGTATCGGTAAATTGATGCATTGGTGGGCTAAAAAAAATAATTGGTTTGACCAACCTTTGAGTAAAATGGAAAAAAATGGAAAATCAGAAAAAATATATAAGAATTTACCTGATGAATTGGTGTGTATTATTGATCATCAATGGAACAAATTGAACAAATATATTGAAAGGAGAAAAATTATTGCCAAAAAATATGCCGACGCTTTGGGTGAAGAATACAATGATAATTGTAGTTATTTAAGATATTCGGTTGAGGTGTATAACCCAAATAGTTTACGAGAATTTGCAGCTTCAAAAAATATATTTTTAGGTGATTGGTATAATCAGGTAATCTCTCCAAAGTCGATTGATCCTAAAATTTTTGGATATAAGTGGGGAAGTTGTCCGGTGGCAGAAAAAACTAGTCAGCGAATTGTTAATTTGCCAACCAACCCCAGATTATCAAATCAAGAAATTGACAGAGTTATCAGTATAATCAAAGAATGGAAATCAAAGAAATAATTGATAAAAAAACTTGGAATAATTATTTGATTGATTTCGACGACTACACTTTTTTACAATCATGGCAATGGGGAGAAATAAATTCTAATAAGGAAAAAGTTTTCCGGTGGGTGGCCATAGATGGTGGTGTAGTGGGAATAGTACAAGCTTTTACAATCTCAGCAAAACGGGGAAAAATGTTGTTTGTGCCACATGGACCTTTAGTAAAAAGTGATAAGGCTTGGGAAGAATTAATTTTGGTATTAAAAAATAAGGCAGTGGAAACGAATTGTGTTTGTTTGAGAATTTCTCCATGGGAGTTGAGAGAAGAAAAAAATATTAAAAAATATATAGGTGGTGGGTTTGTGGAGTCGGGAGTGATTATGCATGCCGAAGATACGTGGATTGTAGATTTAACAGGGAATGAAGAAGAGGTAATGCAAAGGATGCGTAAAACAACGAGAAATTTAGTTAGGAGAGGAATGAGGGAGAATATTGAAATAAATCAAAGTTTAAATATTGTCGATGCGGGTTACTTATATGATTTACAAATGGAGGTAGTTAAACGAAATAATTTTGTACCTTTTTCAAAAGCTTATTTAAAAAAAGAGCTAGAAATTTTATGTCAAGATGATATGGCAAAGTTATTTTTAGGTAAGGGTGAAGGTGGGATAATGGGGGCGGCTTTAATTGTATTTTTAGGTAAATATGCTTTTTATTACCAAAGTGGCTCTCGAGAATCAAAACAACCAATTAACTATTTATTGCAATGGAAAGTGATTAAAGAGGCTAGGCGTCGAGGATGTGAAAAGTATAATATGTGGGGAGTAGCGCCAGAGGGAGCGAAAAATCATCCATGGCAAGGTTTAACGATGTTTAAAATGGGTTTTGGTGGTGAAATGAAGCAATATATGAAATCAATGGATTATCCTATAAATCGATGGAAATATTTTAAGCTTCGATTGATGGAAAAAATCCCAAAGACATGGAGGAGTCGATTGACAAGAAGGTAGTTAAAGTATATATTTAGCGAAATAATGAAAAGTAGTAATAATTACTTACCGATTGCTTTGAGTTATGTGGGTGCTTTTGTAGGAGCAGGATTTATTTCTGGACAAGAATTGTCTCAGTTTGTGTTGAAGTTTGGATTAAGTGGTTGGTTGGTGTGGTTAATGGTAACTATAACTATTTCTGTAGCTGGTGGGTTTTTTCTATCTTGGTTATCAAGGAAAAAATATCAATCTTTTGATCAGTTGGTTATCGATAATTTTTCTAAATCTGGAGTATGGTTTGTAAACTTGGTAATAAATGGATATTTGTTGGGCGGGTTAATTATTATGGTTTCAGGATCATCGACTCTGTTACATCAAGTCAGTAACCTACCTATGTGGCTCTCGGTAGTAGTAATTGGATCTTTAATTACACTTGTCGTGTTTGGAGAAGCTGAAAGGGTATTAAAAGTAAATACTATTTTAGTTCCAATCTTAATGGTTATTACTCTTATTGTCTCATTCTTAATAATAAAAGATAATCTTCTCAAGTTTAATTTATTCCAAACAATTTCCATAAAAAATCCTTCACCATTATTAATATCTCCAATAATTTCATACTTACTATATATTGGATATAACGCAATTGGAGCCATGGTTGCTCTATTAAATATTGCCTCTGAAACTGACTCAAAAAATGGATTTAAAGGTGGTTTAATCGGTGGGTTGATTATCTCCGTTTTAGGAACAATGATTTTATTGGCGATGTGGTTGACTTATCCTAGTTGGAGTAATTTTGACTTGCCATTTACTGAAATCGTAAAAAATAACAATAATTTGATGTATCTTGCTTTCGTCCCTTCAATATTAATTGCCATGTTTACAGTGGCTGTAGCCTACGCTTTGGGAATGACTAAGTTTTTGGTAAAAAAACTTGGGACTAAAATTAAACCAACATGTTTGGTCATGATGATAATAGTTTCTCCGACAGCAATTTTAGGGTTTTCAAAATTATTGGGGATAATTTATCCGTTTTTTGGAATTATGGCAACATTAATAGTTATTTATTTATTATTATTATTTGGAGTCAATAAATTAAAAAAAATATGATAAATATACGAAAAAGAGAGGGTGCTGTTTTTTCTGATGTTATTAGAATGCCGTTTGATGGTCATGAAACTCAACTAACGGTAAGAGGTGATTTAAAGCACGCTGTTGTTAATTTGCCAGACGAAGGAACGATTGAGGGAACAATAGCCATAGTACCAATAAGCGTTGAAGGTAATATGCCAGCACGAACATATGTATTTAAAGCCAACGACGGACATGAATACCCATTTGGAGAAGAAATATTATCGGCTGGGAGTGAAATAAGGCGATAAAATTATTGTTCTTGATACCTCCCTGCTACAGTAAACCAGTACTATAGAAACATAATTCCTAAAAAACTATAATACTAAATATTATTTTTCTCCTAACTTCTATCAGCCCTCAATAAATTCCAATTTTTAGCTTCAAAATCTTCTTTCTTGGGTACTAAAGTAAAATGAGAGATAATTGTGGATAAATGCGAATACGAATTATTAACACCAGCTCTCATAAACAGGCAATCCAAGTAGTCTCTAAATATAGGGGTAATTTCAAACTCCACAAACATTTCGGAACTTTTAATACTGACATTAAAAAACAAGAATTACTGAAACTTGCCAAAGAATACATTCAAGAATGTACCCATCAAACAGACATGTTTTCCAATGTTTCACCAAATTGGAAACTTGATGAAGTTGAGATTATCAATAGTCAACCATTGTATTTATACAAGTTACTAACCCAAGTTTATGATTCACTCGGATTTGGCGGTGATCCATTAATTCGGGATTTAGTGGTGGCTCGGGTTTACCAACCCGCTTCAAAGCGAGAAACAAATCAAATATTAACTGATGTTTTTTCTCGTCCCTATTCACTTCAAACTATTTATAGACATCTCAAATCATCCCTGTCCAAAGGTTTAAAAGATGATTACCAACAGTCATTAATTAATTATGCAAAAACAGAATTGCACGATACCCTTCGTCTAGTTTTTTATGATGTCACCACCCTAGCATTTGCGTCTCAAACGAAAACAACTCTCAAAGATTTTGGATATTCAAAAGACCACCGATCTCAAGATACCCAAATCGTTTTAGGTCTCGTTGTCAACCAACAGGGTTTCCCGCTCTACTTTGATGTTTTCTCAGGAAACACATTTGAGGGTGGAACCTTCATTGGCGTTGTTTTAGGAGTTCAGAAACTACTTAATAATACTGATTTAGTAGTGGTCGCTGACGCTGGCATGCTTTCTGTAAAAAACATGGATGAATTAAATGAGGCAAAAATTCAATTTGTAGTTGGTGCCCGAATTTCATCGCTATCAATTGAAATGACAAATAAAATTGTAAAAGATCTTGATAAAAAAGATAAGGCTGATACAGAGGTAGAATATAAGGGGTATAGACTTTTGACTGATTATTCAATCAAAAGGGCTAGTAAAGATATTCATGATTTGAATAAACAATGGGAAAAAGCAAAAGCAAGTATTATTAAACCAGATAATATTACTCGAAAATACCGCTTTATCACTGGTTCAAAAAAAACTAATTACTCTCTAAACACTTCATTAAAAGAAAAAGCTGAAAATATTGCTGGGATTAAGGGATACTTAACAAATACAAAATTAAGTGCCTCTATGATTACTGAGAAATATCATGATTTATGGAAAGTTGAAAAAGCTTTTCGAATAACTAAAAGTGATTTGGAAGCCAGACCAATTTTTCTTCGACTAGATGAAACCATCAAAGCTCATGTCACCATAATTTTTGCTAGTTTAGCCATATCAAAAATACTTGAAATCCAAACTGGCGAAAGTATCCATCAAATAATAAAAACTATCAGCCGAATATTTACTCACACAATTCAAAACAAAAATACAAAACAAACGACAATTCTAGAAACCAAACTACCAAAATCAGAGATTTGTGGAAAACTAAACAAGATTTACCGACTTGGGTACTAAATGATAGAAGTTAGGAATTACAACACACCAGCCGAAATTTACTTTGGCAAAAAAACATTAA
>MNZO01000049.1 GCA_001873665.1 Candidatus Shapirobacteria bacterium CG2_30_35_20
AATATTGTCAAAGGAGGGGTTGGGGGTAGATTGAAAATGTGGGGTTAGACTAAACAGATGAAATTATTTCCTGTAAAATAAAAATATGACCATTGTCTACATCCTCCTCATTTTAATCCTCGCCACCCTTGCTTATTTTATCTATCTTCAAAAAAACTCAAAACCCGTTGATATTGATATTAACGAATCCATCAAAACTTTAATCAATCTCAACAACGAGCAGTTGGGCAAAGAAAAACAGGTAATTCAGATCGACTTAAATGCAAAAAAAGATTTAATCGAAGGTCTAGTCAAACGCCTCACCGAGGATCTCGACAAAAATCAAAAGAAATTAGAGTCAGCCGAAGCCCAAAGGATAGGCAATTTTGAAAGCTTACAAAAAACGTTAGAACAACAAGAAAAGCTTACTCGTGAATTGTCGGTATCCACCGAAGGACTCAAAAAAACATTATCAAACAATCAAATGCGTGGTGCTTTTGGTGAACAAATTGCCGAGGATTTGCTCAAACAATCGGGTTTTGTCATTGGCACGAACTATACCAAGCAAGAGTCAGCTGGAGGCAATCGCCCCGATTTTACAATTTATCTCCCCGACAAAACCAAGGTCAATATCGACTCCAAATTTCCCTATTCCAATATTGTCAAGATGAGTGAAACTCAAGACGAACAACAAAAGGCAAATTACTTAAAATTATTTGAACAAGATATCAAGAAAAAAATTAGTGACGTTTCTTCTCGTAATTATATAAATCCTGAGGAAAATACGGTTGATTTTGTGATTGTGTTTATTCCCAATGAAATGATTTTCAGTTTTATTTACGAGAAATTTCCCCATATTTTACAAGAAGCCTTTAACAAAAAAATAGTTTTTGCCGGTCCATTTTCCTTTACTGCCATTTTGCGGATGATCAATACCGCCTATGACAATTTTCGCTTTCAAAAAAATGTCCAAGGCATAATCACTCAAATCAAAATTTTTGGTACTGAATTTGAAAAATTTAACGAAGAATTTGATACTTTTGGCGATCGTATAACAAGTTTACAAACTCAGTACGAAAAAGTCGCCGTCACCCGCACCAAAAAACTCCAAAAAGTTATGGATAAGATAAATATCGAAGATTCCAAACCTATACAACTTGAAAAATAATTTATGAATATAACTTACGCTTTTATTGATAGTCAAAATCTAAATTTAGGAATATTAAGTCAAGGTTGGAAACTTGATTTTGCTCGTTTTCGCGTATATTTAACCGAAAAATATAATATATCCAAAGCATTTTTATTTATTGGCTATATTGAAAAGAACAAGGAATTATATAAATTTCTCAAAAAATTGGGATATACTTTGGTTTTTAAACCAACTGTTATCCACAAAGGTGAAACCAAAGGAAATGTTGATGCTGAATTAGTGCTATGGGCTTCCGCTGAGGAATTTAAGAACTATAACAAAGCTATAATTGTTGCTGGTGATGGTGACTATCGATGTTTAATCCAATTTCTCAAAAAGAAAAATAAAATGGGTAGATTATTGATTCCAAATCGATATAAATATTCTCGTCTTTTGTTCGAATACTCCAGTGATATTGATTTCTTAACCGGCTTAAAAAACAAATTAGGGAAGAAATAAAAAATGGGAGGTGTCGCAAATAAGTATTGCTCTTATTGTCTTTTCCTCCCTGGTGATTGATATATTGTATCAATACATAATCATCCTTGTCAATCAAAATTTTATCGCACCAAAAAACTCCAAAAAATTATGGATAAAATCAATATTGAATATTATTTTTTCTCTTAAAAAAATTATCTCTCTCTCTTCTAAAAGTCAAATTAATGTAAGTCCCTCTTGTCAAAGAGGGATTTAGGGAGATTGAAATTTGACTCTTGACACCTGTTAGCAGTCTCGGTATGATATTGCTAATATGGCTGATTTAACTCAACGACAAATCAAGATACTAAAATGTATTGCCGAGGAATTTATCGAAACTGCCGCTCCCGTCGGTTCCGAAAATTTAGAGCGCAAATACAATTTAGGCATATCTTCCGCCACTATCCGTAACGAAATGGGATCATTAACCCAGCTTGGCTATCTCAAAAAAGGTCATCTTTCCGCTGGTCGTAGTCCCACCTCCATGGGGCTAAAATATTATGTTCGTCATCTCATGACTCCCAAAAACATGTCGGTTGGCGAGGAAATTGGGGTCAAACAAAAAGTCTGGGACTACCGTAACGAATTTGAAAGACTGCTAAAAGAAACCACCCACGAATTGGCCAATCGCACCCGTTCCTTGGCGGTGTGTACCACCGATCATGGGGCCATTTACAGTTTTGGTGCTTCAAATTTACTCGAAGAACCGGAATTTTATAACATTGATGTTACCAAAACTGTTTTAGGGCTTCTCGATAACCCCGCCTTTTGGTTTGACATTATTTCCAAGGCTGGTGTAGTTCCTGGTGATATCAACGACACCGAAATTATCCATCTTTTAGTTGGTGAAGACCTGGGTATGGAACATCTTGATTCCTGTGGTTTTATTTATCAAACCTACGAAGCTGGTCCTCATCGCGGTATTGTCGGTGTTGTCGGCCCTGCTCGTACTCATTATCAATCCATTGTTCCAATTGTTGGCTATTTTGCTCAATTATTATCTACCATTACTCGTTAAATTTATCATGAAAAAAACAACCAAAATTGACCCACAAATTACTGACTTGCAAGACAAGTTAAATCGTTCCTTGGCTGATTATGCCAATTTTCAAAAACGCGTCGAGCGTGAAAAAGAAGCCTTTGCCTCCCTTACCTTAGTTTCCATAATTTTACGATTTTTGGAAGTGTTAGATGATTATCAATTAGTCGCCACTCACTTAAAAGATAAGGGTTTAACAATGGCCAACAAAAAATTTATGACGACTTTACAAAACTATGGTCTAACCGAAATTAAGGCTGAAGGTCAAAAATTTGACCCCAGTATTATGGAATGCCAAGTAGTCGTCGAAGGTGAAGATGATAAAGTTATGATTGTCACTAAAACCGGTTATATGTTTAATGGTCAATGCCTCCGCCCTGCCACCGTCGCAGTCGGGAAGAAAGACTTTAACAAAACAACAAACTAATTTCCAAATTACAAATTAACAATTTCCATGCAAATCACAAATAACAAATTACAAATTACAAATAAATCCAGTTTGGAAATTGAAAATTGGAACTTGTTTGGAACTTGTAGATTTGGAAATTGTAGATTTATTTATTAATTATTTATATAAAAATATGTCAACCACAAAAATAATCGGAATTGATTTAGGAACCACCAACTCTTGCGTTTCCGTCATGGAAGGCGGTACCCCCAAAGTTATTCTAAGCGCCGAAGGTCGCAACATTATTCCTTCAATTGTTCAAGTTACAAAAAAACTAGTCGGTGACCTGGCGAAGAGACAGATGGTTCTCGACCCCGCTAATACTGTCTCGTCCGTCAAACGTCTTATGGGTCGTCGCTTTACTGACGAAGAAGTTAAAAAGACTCAAAAAATTGTCGCCTACAAAATTGTTTCTGGCAAAGACGGCATGGCTGCTATCGAAATTGGTGGCAAAGTCTATTCACCTCAAGAAATCTCTAGTATGATTTTGCAAAAATGTAAAACTGATGCCGAAAAATATTTGGGTGAAAAAATCGACCGCGCCGTCATTACCGTCCCCGCTTATTTTGATGATTCCCAGCGCCAAGCTACCAAACAAGCTGGTGAAATTGCCGGATTAAAGGTTGAAAGAATAGTTAACGAACCCACCGCTTCTGCATTGGCTTACGGTTTGGACAAAAAGAAAAAAGGCATGGTCGCTGTTTACGATTTAGGTGGAGGTACTTTTGATATTTCCATTCTGGAAATTGGTGATGGTGTATTTGAAGTCAAAGCCACTAATGGCGATACTTTTTTGGGTGGTGATGATTTTGACCATCGTTTAACCGACTTCTTATTAGATGGTTTCAAAAAAGAACACGGTGTCGATCTTTCCAAAGACCCTCAAGCCCTGCAACGTATTCGTGAAGCTGCTGAAAAAGCCAAAATCGAATTGTCTTCATCTGCTGAAACCGAAATTAACCTACCTTTTATTACTCAAAAGGACGGTTCGGCTCTCCATTTAACTGTCAAAATGACTCGCTCTGAAATGGAGAAATTGGTCGACGATTTAATCGCCAAAACCCTGCCTCCTGTCGAAAAATGTTTGAAAGATGCCAAAATTTCCAAATCTGACATTACTGACATCGTCATGGTTGGTGGTATGACTCGCATGCCCAAGGTGCTACAAGTTGTCAAAGATTTTTTTGGCAAAGAACCAAATACTACCGTAAATCCCGATGAAGTTGTTGCCATTGGTGCTGCCGTACAGGGTGCAGTCTTAACTGGTGAAGTCAAAGACATCGTTCTTCTTGATGTTACCCCGTTAACTCTCGGTATCGAAACTGCCGGTGGTGTCCGCACTCCTCTTATCGAGCGCAATACAACTGTTCCTACCAAAAAGTCACAAACATTCACCACTTATTCTGACAATCAACCTCAAGTTGAAATCAATGTCTTGCAAGGTGAGCGTCCTATGGCTGCTGACAATAAAACACTTGGTAAATTTGTGTTAGACGGTATTGCCCCAGCTCCTCGTGGCATGCCTCAGATCGAAGTTACTTTTGATATTGATAGTAGTGGTATATTGTCTGTTTCTGCCAAAGATAAAGGCACCAATAAAGAGCAAAAAATTACTATCCAAAATGCAACCAATTTGACCGATGCCGAAGTCGAGCAAATGAAAAAGGATGCCGAAGCACACGCCATGGAGGATGAAACCAAAAAGACCCTAGCCGAATCTCGCAACAAATTAGATGGTGCCATTTTCCAAGGTGAAAAAACCATCAAAGATTTTGCCGATAAAGTAAAGCCCGAAGATAAGGAAAAAATCGAGGCAAAAATCAAAGAAGGTAAAGAAATTTTAGCCAAGACCGAGGTCAACAAAGACGAAATGGACAAGTTTACCGAGGAATTAAATCAAATTCTTCAGGTCATTGGTCAAACCGTCTATGCATCTCAGCAACCACCTCAGGGTGAAGGTGCACCTACTGGCGAACCATCAGCAGATAATGCTAAAGCTGAACCCGGCTCGGCCGAGCCCAAAGACGCCGAAGAAGGGGAGATTGTTAAATAAGCTACCCCACGCCCGGCAATGCCGGGCGTGAAAATAATTTAATATAAATATGTCAGACGAATACGGTGAATTTTCCGAAAGGACACCAAAATCAAAACCATCAACAACCAGTCATATGACCTTAGAAAGGGCCATAGATTTGGGCGAATGTGATGAAGATTTTTTATCCACCTTTCCCGAGTGGCAAAAATTAAGTAACAATATTCGTTTCAATTATTTATTAAAAGCCATCAAAAACCGTCGCCAATTTCTTCGTTTAAATTATGCTGAGACTTTTAATCTCCTCGATTTTAGCCAAAAACCCGAGCTGGCCGAGGTCTTAAATAAAATAAATTCTCGTTTAATCGAGTTACAAAAAGAAGAGGAAAATTATCGTGTAAAATACTCAAGTAAACTATGAAACCAGATTTTTATGAAACACTAGGGCTAAGTAAAGGTGCGACGAGTGCCGATATCAAGTCGGCATATCGCAAAAAAGCCATGGAATTTCATCCCGACCGCAACAAATCACCCGATGCTGAGGAAAAATTTAAAGAAATCAATGGTGCTTATGAGGTGCTTTCTAACCCTCAAAAAAAGCAAGCCTACGACCAATTTGGTCATGCCGCCTTTGACCCATCCTCAGCTGGTAGTAATTTTGGTGGTCATACCTACACCCAACAAAACGGTCCGTTTAACTTTACTTGGCAAAGTAGTCAAAGAGGTGGCAACGACGACTTTGATTTTGGTGGATTTAGCAATCCTTTTGATGTTTTTGAACAATTCTTCGGAGGAGGTGGCATGGGGCAACAAAGTCGTTCCCGTCAAGTTCCTACTTACAAAATTAAATTATCTTTTATCGATGCTGCCAATGGTTGTAAAAAAGAAATTGTTTTGGACGGTGAACATCGCAAAGTTACTATTCCTGCCGGGGTTGACGATGGTCAACGCATCAAATTTGGCGATTTTATTTTATACATCGACGTTCTGCCCGACAAAATTTTTACCCGTGAGGGCAACAATTTATTTGTTAATCAAGATATTACCCTAGTACAAGCCATTTTAGGTGACGAACTTTCTGTTCCTACTCTCGATAAACCTCTCAAAATTCGTATTAAACCTGGTACCCAACCCGGCACCCTCATCCGTCTCCGCGGTCACGGAATTACTGATGTCCAAGGTTTTGGCAAAGGCGATCTCTACATCCGCCTCAATCTCTTTATCCCCACCAAACTAACCACACGTCAAAAAGAATTAATCAAAGAACTTGGTTTGTAGTCTGCACGTCATTGCGAGGAGCAAATATACAATAGCGACGTGGCAATCTCGATGGAATTTAGAAAGCGCTTTCTATAACACTAACGAGATTACTTCGTCGAAGATTCCTCGCAATGACGTATTTCACGATTTTTAGTGTTATAATAATCAAATTACATAGTTTGCATCGGAATGGGGCGGTAAAACGCCCCTTTTTTTTGAAAACAGAAATTTATACATAAATTTCTCATTTCATTAAAAATTTTAAATTAAAAATTAAAAATTAGATTATGGATATCAAAAAACTACCAAAAACCGAATTTGCCTCAGCGGTGGCTCAAATTGCTGGTGAAAAAAATATTCCCGTTCAGGAAATACTCGATTCTATTGAAGCTGGTTTAATCTCCGCCTATAAACGTGACCAAAAAGAACATGGCATTATTGTCACCGACGACGCTGTTTTTGAAGTTGAGCTAGCTCCCGAATCTGGTTCATTTGCCATTTTTGAAATAACCGATAAAAAACGAATAGATGTTACTCCTCCCGGATTTGGTCGCATTGCTGCCGTTACTGCCAAAAATGTCATTGATCAACGTATTCACGAAGCCGAAAAAGACACCATTATGGCCGAATATGTCCATAAAATCGGTTCTTTAGTCCAAGGCTATATTTTACGAAGTGATTCATACAAATTAACCGTAGGTATTGGCAAAACTGAAGGTATTTGTCCCAAAGACGAACAAATCCGCGGCGAAAATTTATCCCTGGGTAGCAAAAAACAATTTTTAATTAAGTCAATTCATACTGACGCCGAT
>MNZO01000037.1 GCA_001873665.1 Candidatus Shapirobacteria bacterium CG2_30_35_20
AATACCGAGATGATATTTATGAAATAGAAACCGAGGCAGAATTACGAAAATTTGTCACCCACATTATTAACGACTATAATCAAGATAGGTTACATACCAGTATTGGTAATGTACCCCCGTTTGAGTTTACAAAAAGTTTCTTAATCAACCCCAGCCATCGGTATACTAAACTTAGGGATTGACAGTCAAGCTGTTTCTCGACTTGAAGAAGTTTTACAAATATCACCAACCTCAATCATTAAAGACTCCGCTATCCAAAGATTTGAATTTTGCATGGATTTAACTTGGAAAATACTAAAAACAATTTTAGAACAGGAACATGGCATAATCGTTAAATCACCAAAAGAAACATTTAAAATGGCCTATCAAAACAAATTGATTAATTACGATCAAAAATGGATTGATTTTGTCGACCTCCGCAACAATACTGTTCACACCTACAACGAAGAACTCGCAAATCAAACATTCTCCCAACTTCCAGGATTTCTAATTTTAGTCAAAAAATTGATTAATTCACTCAACAAACAAAAATAAAATCCTTTTTCCCCAATACCCAACTTAAATTATATTTTTTGTACCCTGAACCACAACCCCAACATTAGACCCATCAACAGTATACCCAGCCCTAGTAACATTTACACCTCGAAGCTTCATTTGTGCCCTAATTACATCCCCTATAAAACTTTGTTTGGCTCTCTAACTTTTGCTTCAATCATTTTGTCTGGATCAATTTTTTTCAAAAACAAACCTGCTCTAGCCAGATTACTATATTTCGAAGTTAATGTTAATCCAACACATTCCAGCACACCAGGTTCTTTATTTCTCCAATTAACTTTCAAATCTACACTAGCAACAGGAGTTGATGTGTTTACTGCAGTTTCAATGTTAATTACTCCATCTGGTTTAATTTGCACTACAGGAGGAGTAACTTTGGGAGTTAAAAAAGAATATTCATCCGTTAATAGTTGGATTGCTTGACCAACCAATTCCGATAATTCACTTGTTCCCAAATTTTGTCTATATTCACCACCACTTTTAACTGCACTGGCAATGTCGTCCATAATTGGCAATGAAATTAGTTTTACTTGTTTCTCTAACATATTCGATATTTTATCATCAATTTTAAATTTTTGTTTCCCCTCCTTGTCAAAGGATGGGTAGAGGTAGATTGATTTTTCATTTTTGACCCATTCCCAATTGTGGAAAAGTGGTTTATGATGATGTGGATAAACAAAAAAACAAGTTTTCTGCCCGATCATGTTTTTAATGTATATTTAGGTTTTATTTTATATTAATCTCAACCATAGTTGGTTGTTTTCCGCCCCTGCCCTGTCAAGGGAAGGGGTTGGGGGAAGGGTTTAATCTTATGGATCTAATTACAACCTGGAAAAAAGTCAAAGAAGAATTAAAAATTGACCTATCTAATGGTGTCTACAAAGTTTACATCGAACCCACCATCCTAATTTCTATTGAAAACAACTTTGCCCTTATTGGATGTCCATTTCCCAATATTGCCCAACAAAATCAGCAAAAATATTATTCCAATTTCAAAACCGCTCTCGATCGACACACCAACGCCGACAACAATTTAAAATTCGAAGTCTCATCTCTTATTCAACCACCCTCAAAATCTATCGACTCCACCCCACTTTTTTCTTTTCAAAAATCATCATCACCTTCAGTTTCTGCTTTAAAATCAGGGCTTCATCCCAAATATACTTTCGATCAACTAATTGTCGGCGATAGTAATAATTTTGCCTATGCCGCCGCCCAGGGGATTGTCAAAAACCCAGGTCTTTCCTACAATCCTTTTTTCATTTGGGGTGGAGTTGGTGTTGGCAAAACCCATTTAATGCAAGCTATTGGCCACGAAATGTTAAAAAATAACCCCGATTTAAAGCTCAAATATTTCCCTGCTGAAACCTTTGGCAATGATCTTATTGCTGCTCTAAAATCAAAAAATATGACTCAGTTTAAAAACAAATATCGTCAACTAGATTGTATTTTAGTTGATGATATTCAATTTATCGCTGGTAAAGAATACAACCAACAAGAGTTTTTTCACACTTTTAACACCCTTCATCTAGCCGGAAAACAAATTGTTTTAACTTCTGATCGTAAACCAAATGAGATTAAAGGTCTTGAAGATCGCCTTGTTTCTCGTTTTATGGGTGGGTTAACTGTCGACATTCAACCTCCCGATTTTGAAATGCGTTGTGCCATCATTCAAGGCCTGGTCACCAAAAAAGGCAGTTCGATTGATCCTGAAGCGGTCAATTTTCTCGCCGAAAAAATCAACACCAACACTCGTGAGTTAGAGGGAAAAGTAGGCGAAATTGCCATTTCTACCCAAACCAATCATTTAAATTTAATTACTCTTGAAATCGTTGAACAAGCATTTAATGGTCAAAGTTTAAACAACTCATCAAAACTAACTTCCGAAAAACTTACCCCACGTCACGTAATCTCTGTTTGTGCCCGCCATTTTAATATAAAAACAGGGGATTTAATTGGCGCTTCACGTAAAAAAGAACTTGTCCTTGCTCGTCATATTACCGCCTATCTACTCTTAACTCAAGCTCTATTACCTCTTAAGGAGGTTGGACATCTTCTAGGAGATCGTGATCACACTAGCATTATGCATGCTCGGGATAAAGTAAATACTTCTCCACAATTAAAGCCACTTATCAACCAAATTATCGCCTCTCTCTAAACCTTTCAAAAGTTATCCACCATATTTTAACTTTATCCACAATCTTATCCACAAAATATCAAGACTTTTTCTACCGAATTTTACCAGAACTCACATTTATTCTATAAGTTAATAAATACAAAAAATACAAAAACTACCATTAAATACAATTTATCAACACCCTACTATTTTAAATTTTAATCATTCGTAATTCATAATTCGTAATTTTTAATTAGTTTATCTACTAATCCACCCTCTCTACTATAACTACTACTGTTTTATAAACTAACTTTTGCTAATATAGAGGCAATGGAACTTTCACTTTTATCTGAAAATTTAAACATCGCTCTCACTCACGTTTCCCGATTTGTTTCCACCAAAGCACAGCTTCCTATTTTAGGTCATATTCTTTTTACTACTGACTCAGGTCGGCTAAAACTTTCTGCTACTTCTTTGGAAATGGGTATCAATTACTGGACTGGTGCCAAAATCGAATCCGAAGGTTCTTTTTGTCTCCCCGCCAAAGACATTTCTGAATTTATTTCTTACCTCCCTGCTGGTAAAATTGATTTTTCTTTAAATGAACAAAACTTATTAATAGTTACCTCAACCAAGGCCTCGTCAACCTTCTCCACTCTTTCCTCAACCGACTTTCCCTCAATTCCCTCTCTCGACTCTTCTACCATCTTTGAATTAGACTTACCCCAACTTCTTGACAGTGTAGCCACAGTCGCCTTTGCGTCCGCCACCGACGATTCTAGACCCGTTCTCACCTCTGTTTTATGTAAGTTTACCCCCGAAATTTTAACTCTCGTTGCCACTGATGGTTTTAGGCTTTCTTTAAAAACAATTAAATTTCAAAACCCAATCACTTTTCCCGACGGTCAAGAATCCCTTACTCTTTTAATCCCAGCCAAATCACTGTCCGAAGTTTTAAAAATCGCCAAAATTGCTCCTAAAATTAAAATTGGTCTTACCCCTGAACGTCATCAGGTGGTCTTTGTTTTAGAAGATTTAGAAATAGTTTCTCGTCTCATTGATGGTGAATATCCCAATTTTGAACGGATTATTCCCGAATCCTCCCCTACCAAAATTTATGTCAACAAAGAGGAATTGGCCCAAGCTATTCGCCTTGCCTCTGTTTTTGCCAGGCAGTCGGCCAACGTTGTCCGCTTTTCTCTCAAAAAAGATAGTCTTGAATTATCTGCCAATGCCCCTCAAATTGGTCAAAACCAAGTTTTAGTTGACGCCCGAATTGAGGGTGATCCTCTCGAAATTGCCTTCAATTACAAATTTATTTCCGATTTTTTAGCCATAGTCAAAGGGAATGAAGTTATTATTGAACTAAATCAACCCCTCACCCCTGGCGCTTTTCGTGATCCCCAAAACCCCGACTTATTGCACATAATCATGCCAGTCAGGCTTCAAGATTAATCTATATATTGACTAAATTAACTAAAATAGCTAAAATAGCTAATGATGAGTACTGTTACTGCCACATATGCTAAAAATAATTTAGGTGAATTAATGGATAATGTAATTGCTAGCAAAAATAAAATTTTAATAAAACGTGCCGGTCGTCCTGCTGTTTATATAACCCCAATTCTCGATAAATTTGAAATTAACTATACAAATGAAGAATTTGATGAAATTGAAAAAGGTATGAAGGAATTTAGAAAATCATTTAAATTTTCTTTTTAATGAAAATCCAGCTCGATTCCGATATTCTAATTAATATTATTAGGCGAAAAATATTATTAAACAACAATCATGAGTATTATATAAATCCTATAGTTTATGGTGAAGTCGCCTATGGATTTGAAAATAAAGGCAAGGATTTGTCTGATTTTGATAAATTTTTAGACAGCCATCATATTAGACCCATTAATATGGGTTTTTCTATAGGTAAAATTTATGCCCAGATTAAGGTAAAATTAAAACATAGTCCAGTTGCTGACAACGACTTGTTGGTCGCCTCAAGTGCTATAGATTTTGAGATGAAACTATGGACTTTAAACAAAAAACATTTTGCTCGAATCCCCAATCTAGAACTGTTTAATTTGTAATTGAGTCCACGTACAGCGTACTTCCTGAAAATTGTCCTGTCACCGATATTTTTGATTTTAAATAATTATCCAAATTTATCTTATTACTGGTAATATTTACAATTTCACTATCGGTTTTTAGTAAATATTCATTTTCCACTTTCATTGTCAAAGTCCCACTTTTTGTCACCGTTGCATTAACTGTCTCACCCCGCAACTGCGGGGCACAACCAGACAAAAACAAACCACTAAAAAGCACCACCATTACTACAATTATTTTTTTCATTTATTTATCTGAAAATATTAACTTATGGCTTTCCGTCGCCACTTTATTTTCGATCATCCATTTATAAATATCTTTTGTCACCGTTTTTATATTCCCCGCCGTTATCACATTTAACACAAATGGTGTCAAATAACTGTCCACCACAAAATCTTTACCTTTAAAAGGCAATAAGTTATACAAGGGATATAGTTCTTCGTTTGTTGGCTTACTTGTCGGTGTCGGCATGGACGTTGGCGATATTTGTATTGCTACTTCTGCTTCCGGCCATTGATAATTTTTATATTTCCATCGCGTTAATCCCATCAACACCGCCACAAAAGCCAGCAAAATTATTAATCTTAATCTATAAAGTTCTTTAATCATTTTTTATCACCCAATATTTATCTGTTATTAAATTATAACCCGTATCTTTTTTCCATTGCAAAAATGTTTCCATATTCGCCAAGGGTATTGTCACCACAAATTTATTAATTTTATAATCATAAATAATCCCAAAATATTCATTGTTTATTGGGCACTCTTGCCTCAACAAATAAACCAATGTCATCAAATTATATTCATCATCAGGCAAAATCGTCAATTTTGCCCCAGTTGTTGAATAAATTGGTCTTTTGTCTTGGGTAGGTATTATCACCACCGACGCCGATATCGTTTTTATAGTTTTTTTCTCGATCACCACCTCTTTTTTTGGCCAAAAAACTACCACCATTACAAACATCAACACAATTCCTCCTATTATTAGTATTATTTTATTTTGTTTCGACATGGTTCTCCTAGGTCAACAGGTAAACATTGTCGTAACTCCTTTATTTTTCCTGCGATTGCTCCACTACCCCCAAAAGGTGTCTCATTACTATAGTATGGATCTTTTGTATAAATAACTCCAGCATCATCAATTCCCACCGCCACCAATATATGACCTATAGTCCCCCCACTACTGCCAGTATATGAATTTGCAAGTAATATTACTGCTTGTCCCTGTCGAATCCAATTTGATACATCATCTGTCGAACACGACTGCACTTGACCAACCTTATTGGCAAAACCATGATCTATTAATGAATTACGTGCGTCTCCTAGACTCGATCCCTCACCCCCCATATTACTATAAGGCGATCCAGTTTCAAAGATAATCGTATTTGGGGTCCATCCTCCATTTATTGGTCTCAGAATAGACGATACTGAGCTAGGTCCACAGCCAGCACTACAAATGGTTCCCGACCCTCCAGGCAAACCCATATTTGACCATGATTCTCCACACTGTTTTGTTGACTTTACAAATTCTGCCACACTACACGAAACCCCTGGAATTGGTTCACCAGGTTTACCCGATGAATCAGGGTCAACACCTCCAGGGTTTCCAATAAAATTTCCATTTTCATCCACCGGTCCATCACATTCCATTAGCACTCCGTCGGGTCTAATATATTCGTTATCGGGCAATCCATCTTTCGATCCACTACATTGACTTCCCCGGGGTGGCACATGAATCGTGGCGGGCAGTGAGCTTCCAGTTAGCAAATTATATGTTGCCTGTAATTCCCCATAATACATTCTGCCTGTAATTGGGTAAATATCATTTTGCAAATCAGGGTCACATCCACCAGTCAAAAAATTTGTTGATACTGATAACCAATAAGGCAAATCGGGACAATGTGGTCCCATATCCAAAGTTAAAAAATATTTAATTTGTAAATCAAAATTTTCAGTTGGCACCGATTGACTTCCATGAATTCCAAAATCTTCAATATCCGGTCGAGTAGGCAAATCATAGTTGCTCGCTCCCGATTCGTGCAACCATATTGCCAAAGTATAATTTGGATCTATTCCCGCACAAAGTGATCTGTTTACCGCATCATAATAACACTCTTCGGCATGACTTTTTCCCTGATTGTCAACCCAGCGACTTGCTAAATCTGCATAATCGTCCTTCGACATTTTTGCACTTACTTTTGGCACATCCGGTTCCTGACGGCAATTTATTTTCCCTGATTCTTCTTCCCCTCCTTTCGGCCAACAAGTCCCTCCTGTCCCCTGTGGTGGTGGCGGTACAATTGACGAAATCATTGGTTGAGTTACCAGC
>MNZO01000041.1 GCA_001873665.1 Candidatus Shapirobacteria bacterium CG2_30_35_20
CCAAGGGACATCTCTTTTCAATACATAAACTATTCCCAACACTAAGGCCTTTTTATCACATCTTTTTCTTCCTTTTGATTGCTGTTTGGGAGTCGGTAAAACATTTAATAGTTTCTCCAACACTTGAGGAGATATCAATTTGTTGATATTGTACATATGGGCAGTACTGTGAACAAGTAACTGCCCATTTTGTTCTATTTAGCCGGTGAATGTCAAGTTAGTTGCATTTTGAAATGGGTTTTATCGGCTGTTTTTTGTCCTTGTGGATTTATTTCTACTTTCCTATAAACCCCGTTTCGTATTTTCAAAATGTCATATCCTGATGCTTTCCAGGCATTTATTGCTGATCCGTGCCTTTGTAAAATTGATTTAATTGGATTTTTTAGGTCGGTTTCGACTGTTTGAGAACCGTCTGCATGAATTGTGTGAAAAACATTTATTTCTCCACCGTGGAGACTTAGTAAGTTGCACGTGGCATTGTCTTCTTCTGTTGTTGTAGAACCAACCTGTCTAAATGATTCAAAATCATCTGGTCCGTTTCCGCCCCAACTTTCAATTGTGCCTGTTTGTAATAATCTTAAGTCTGATCCGTCAAATTTTTGATAATTTGGTAGATGTGAGACATCTTTTGTAAAATATTCTGCATCTTTACCAACAACTACAGATATAGCTGATTTTTCAATTGGTTTTGATTCTAATTCTGCCATTATTTTAATTTAATTATTAATTAGGTTTATTCTCTCTCCCTCTTGTTTGAAAGTCAAGCGTATGTAAAAATTTTCTTTCAGTCTAAACTAATTGAATAATGATACTGAAATCATTTTCTTAAACGGAGCTCTTGTTTGAGGTAAGAAGAATAAAATCAAATAATTTTTTCTCTTCTTTTCTCAAGATTTCAGCGAATTGATTGTCACTGAACTCCTTCTCTATTTTATCAAGTTCTGACCAAGATTGTTCTGATTTTAGAAAACTGGTTTTAGTTGTTTTACTAATTTCTTTTAATTTGGTAAATGGAGTCATGGCCTGCTTGTAGGTGTGTTTGGTTTGACCATTGGGGAGTACTTTATCTTCAGGAAATAAACAAGGTCGATGAAAATTAAGATAGGGATTAAAATAATTTTGAAGATAGGTATTTATGGTTTTGGCTGACTGTTGGTTAATATGGTGATAACCCATATTCTTTCTAATTACTGATCCGTTTTTACCCTCAACTAAGGCGTTATCATTACAATGTCGGGATCGGGATTTAGTTTGCCTGATGAGTAATCTGTTAAGAATTTCGGCCACTAGATAATTAATAAATTCTGAGCCTCTGTCTGAATGAAAATTAAAAATAATAAAAGGGAAATCTTTTAATATTTGTTCCAATACAGGTAATAAATAGTATTCATTAATCTCGGGGATACAAACCACAATTTCCCATTGAGTAACTTCATCAACCGCATTAATGTAGAAAACATTTCTTTGGTGAACAGTATCCACCCTAATTGATCCGGGTTGATTATTGGCTTCTGGAGCCTCGGTGATTCCAATGGGAATATCTCGAGACTTAGTTCCATTTACCCAGTAGTTACGATAAATAGATCTATGACGTAAATTGTTGATATGGGAAACTGAGACTTTAGAAATGTTTTGAAACTTAATCATTCCGTAAACTTCATATTCTCGTCGCAGGATTTCTTTGGTGGCCATTGAGTTTAAACGATTATGGTATTCATCAGTTCTTTCTAAAAGTTTGATGTCGGTGGCTGTATAGATTCGATGATAAGCAATCGTTCTTAAATATTTCTTTTTAACTAACTTCCCAAGACACGATCTCTTGATTAAGCGCATGATTTGGGCTTTTTTGTATCCTGTGATTTTAGTAAGGTAGTGGATTATTATTCTTTTTTCCTTTTTTTTGATTTTTGAATAATTAAATTTATCGATAGTTTTATCAATAAATTGGTACCTTTCTTTGGTACTGTTTAATTTTAAAACTAGCATTTTGCTGGATTTTAAAAAGTCAGCAATTTCGCTAATATTATTGAGACGTGAGTCATCCATAGTTGTGTTCATCAAAAACAATTATAGACAAGGACTCACGTCTTTTAATTCAATTTCAGTATCATTTACCATTGGATAAGACTCTTTCTTGACTTTGGGAAATGATGGGATTATAATCCGAGTAATTAAATGATGGGATTATAATCCAATAATATGAACAATGAATGGTTGTTGAGAATTAATAAGTTTTGGCTAGATAATAGTTTTAGATTTAAGGCAAAAGATAGAGAAAAATACTTAAAGTTGCTTGAAGGTAAGGAAAGATTGGTGAGAGTATTGATTGGGGCGAGGAGGGTGGGAAAGACTTTTGTTTTATATGGTTTGATAAATAAATTATTAGGCAAAAAGAAGAAAGTTTTGTATTTGAGCGGGGAACTTAGGGAAATGTCATTCTATGATTTTGGAGAAGTAATTGAAGAAGCTTTGAAAATTAGAAAATGGAAAGTGACCGATGAAGTATATATATTCGTTGATGAGGTTCAAGAAATAAAGGATTGGCAAAAGACAATTAAATTATATTATGATTATTCTAAATTTAAATTTTTTGTAACTGGATCGTCTAGCTTGGTATTGAATTCGCAAACATCTAAGTTAACTGGTCGATTTTTAACTATTCCTGTTATGCCGTTAGATTATAAAGAATGGCTGGAATTTACTGGTAAAAATATAGTGTCTCAGTCGTCAGTTGAAGAATATTTATATACTGGTGGGTATCCTGAATATGTATTAAATCATAATGATAGTTATTTACGGGAGGTGGTGGAGAGTACATTGTATCGAGATTTATTGTCGTATTATGGAATTAGAAATCCAGAGTTATTGGAAGAATTGATGTATTATTTGGCAGATAAAATTACGACACCAGTGTCTAATTTACGAGTTAAAGTAGATTTAAAGGTTGATAATAAAACAGCTGCTTTTTATATGAAATATTTGGAAGAGGTATATTTGTTGTGTCCTCTTTACCGAATGGGGGGATCATATAGAAAAGTTAAAGCCGGAAGTCCTAAATATTATTTTAATGATACAGGTGTTTTGCGAATTATGTCGATTAACCAAAAAATAGGGTATATGGCGGAAAATGCGGTATTTTTGAAATTGTATAATGACAAAAGTAGAGAATATTTTTATGATAGTGAAAAGACGATCGAGATTGATTTTGTTAGTAAAGACGGACGACGAATTGAAGTGAAATATCGAAGCGATATAGAGACTGATTTGGATGAAATAAATAATAATGGGCATAATACACTGGTAATTGTGCCTGACCCTAAAAAGATTAAAAATAAGGAAAAGTGGGAAAATTTGGAGCTGGTGAGTTTGGGGGAGTTTTTGTGTAGCTAGCAACTATAATTAATAGTGTATAATTGACACTGATGGAAAATGGAATACCTGATAAAATTGTGGTGGCGGTGGATACAATTATTTTGGCTATGGGACAAAGTGGGTTGGAAGTAATGTTGGTGAAACTAAAAAATAAACCGTATGAAAATTGTTGGGCGTTGCCAGGATCGGTGGTGGGGGTTTTTGAAAGTTTGGAAGAAACGGCGAAACGAATATTGGTAAAGCGGGTGGGTGACAGTCGATTGCATTTGGAGCAGTTGTATTGTTTTGGAAACCCAAATCGAGATGCTCGAGGTAGGTCGATATCGGTGGCGTATTTTGTCCTACTGAGTAACAAAGAAAAAGTTAATAGCCATTTGACGGAGCAGTATTTGGACATGAAATGGTTTAATGTCAACAACTTGCCAGAGATGGCTTTTGATCATCGAGAAATTGTTAAGGTGGCAATGGAAAAATTGGCGTATAAATTGGATGAAATCGAGATAATCAGACCGTTATTGCCGACTAAATTTACACTTAGTGAATTGCAACGAGTATATGAAATACTATCGGGAAAGAAAATTGATAAACGAAATTTTATTAAAAAAGTGAAAAATGATGAGATGGTGGTGCCGACAATGGAAATGAAGACAGGTGAAGCGTACCGCCCAGCGAAGCTATTTAGGTTTAAATAACTTAGTGTAAATTTGACACTTGACATTGGAAATACTTAGTGTAATAATCACACTAATGATACTTAGTGTAGATATTACATTAATTATTGAACAATAAGTGTCAGATTATTAATGGCAAAGAAAACAATTAAGGGTGTAAAAGAAGGTTGTTATTTTTTTGGGATTGATACGAGGACAGGTAAGGTGGTTAATGCTGAAAAACCACTACCCGATTTTATTGCTCGAGCATTGGAGGCTCAAATGGAGGCTCAAATGGAGGCTCAAATGGAGGCTATTCCGGAGTTTTTTGGAATTAAGCCCACGAAACAAGAAACTGCCTCTGTTCCCGAAAAGCGAGTTAAGCATTAAAAATATGTAGCGATTTTTTGTGATATAATAACCTTGTTTTAAGTTATTTGTTTATTTGATTTGTAGAAATACATGTCAATCACAAATCCCCTGTAAAGCGGGATTTTTTTGTATATCATGAAAAAAACTAATAAGAAAAAGGCGTTGGCGTCGGTCAAGACGATGGAGGACTTGCTAAAGTTGGGGTCATCGGCGGCGGTGGGTTTTAAAAAGGGTGAGGCGGTAAAAGGAAAGATTTCGGTAATCAAAAATAAATCAATTTTTATTGATATTGGGGGGAAAACTGATGCAGTGGTTTTGGGTAAAGAATTTGAATTTGTCAAAGATTATGTGTCAGATTTGAAAATTGGTGATGAAATTGAAGTACAGGTAAAATCACCAGAAAATGATAAGGGACAAATTTTGGTATCGATTCGAGGGGCAGCCTCGGGTTATGGCTGGTCGTACTTTACGGAAAAAGAGAAAAGTGGGGGCGAAATTACAGTTTTTGGCAAAGAATTGAATCGAGGTGGGGTGGTGGTGACGGCTCCGTTTGGATTTTATGGATTTATTCCTGGATCACAAATTGGTTCTAAGTTTGATGGAGACCCAGAGAAATTACTGAATAAAAAAGTAAAAGTCAAGGTTTTGGAAGTTGACCAGGCGAAAAATAGACTGGTATTTTCGGAACGATTGGTATCGGAACCCAACAAAGTCGGAGAAGAAAGTGACGCGATTGAAGATTTAAAATTGGGTGATGTCTTTGAGGCGGAAGTGGTACGAGTTGAACCATTTGGGCTATTTGTCAGAGTGGAAAAATCGTTGACTGGGGGAATGATGAGACTGGAGGGTTTGGTGCATATTTCGGAAATTTCGTGGGAAAAGATTGATAATGTGGCTAATTCGTACAAATCAAAGGATAAAATGTCGGTAGTATTGGTCAATAAACAAGACGGACGTTTGCAATTTTCGATTAAGCGATTGAAAGATGATCCATGGAAGGAAATTGAAACTAAATATCAAAAAGAAAAAGAGTTTGATGGTGAGGTGGCCAAAATTGCGAATTTTGGAGCTTTGGTGCGACTGGAACCTGGGGTTGAAGGTTTAATTCATATTTCTAAATTGGCGGGAATTACCCTAAAAGAAGGGGAAAAGGTGCAGGTGTATATCGAGTCGATTGATGTGGTCAAACGTAAAATTTCTTTGGGTCTGGTTGCTACCGACAAGAAGAATATGTTGTATAAATAAAAATCAATCTCCCTAAATCCCTCTTTGACAAGAGGGACTTAATAAAACCCCCGATGATTCGGGTGTTTTTGATTGTGACTTCACTAAACGGTCTAGAATGCATGAAAAGCCGAAGACCGTTTATAATAGTGGTATGAAAAAGATTTTGGAAACGGTTTTTGTGTGCAATAATTGTGGGAATGAATTTGCTAAATGGAGTGGGCAGTGCCCTACCTGCAAATCGTGGAACGCTTTGCAGGAATTTCCAATTTCCAATAACCAATTTCCAATAAAAGGAAAAAAAAGAAGTTTAGGAAAAATTGAGGTAAAGAAATTGTCAGAAATTAAAGAAGAAAATAATACAAATCAAAATGTGTTTTCGACCCAAATATCGGAATTTGATAGAGTATTGGGTAAAGGAATTGTTCGGGGGTCGGTAGTGCTTTTTGCCGGCGAACCGGGGATAGGGAAAAGTACACTTTTAACACAACTTGTGGGAAAAAATGGTGGTTTGTATGTGGCGGGAGAAGAATCGGCCGAACAAATCAACTTACGGGTACGTCGATTGGGACTATCGCCGGAAAGATTCGATGTATTGGAAACAAACTCAGTTGAAGAAATTGGACAAGTTTTGGAACGAACAAATAATGTATACAAAATAGTGGTAGTGGATAGTATTCAGACGATGTTGGTCGGGTCGACTGTTACTGGCACGGGAACGCTGGGGTCGTTTGGGTCGGTTAACCAAATTAGGGAGTCGACTTTCCGACTGGTCGAGTTGGCCAAGAAAACTGGAGTGGCAATTTTTATAGTTGGCCATGTAACCAAAGAAGGGGATATTGCTGGTCCAAAATTACTAGAACACATGGTGGATACAGTTTTGTATTTTGAGGGAGAAAAAAAAGGAGACCTGCGAATATTACGGGTTTCCAAAAATCGATTTGGACCAACTGATGAGGTGGGAGTTTTTCAGATGTCAGATGCTGGATTGTCTGGTGTCAGAAATTTGAATTTGTCTGGAAGTGGAGAATCAAAAGTAGGGAGTGCGATAACTATAGTAATGGAAGGGACGAGATCGATGATGGTGGAAATTCAAGCTTTGGTGACGGAAAGTTTTGCCTCAATGCCGACTCGGGTGTTTTCGGGGATTGATAATAATCGGGGGAGATTGCTGGTGGCGGTGGCGCAAAAGGTTTTGGGGATGCCGTTGTGGAAATATGATGTTTATGTATCAGTAACGGGAGGGATACGAGTAGATGATACGGGGTGTGATTTAGCAATAATGGGAGCAATGTATTCATCATTTAAGGAAAAGCCAATCAAAATGGGAGGGGCGCAAGGCATTGCGCCCGTACTAATCGGTGAAGTGTCGTTATTGGGTGAAGTGAAAAAAGTAAGGGGTTGGGAAAAGAGGGAAAAGGAGGCAAAGGCGATGGGGCGGGTGGTGCCTATTATATATAGTATAGGAGAGTTGAAAAATTTAATTTGATAAAAAAAGGTACGTCATTGCGAGAGGGTCCTCCGACGAAGCAATCTCGTTGGAATTTAG
>MNZO01000044.1 GCA_001873665.1 Candidatus Shapirobacteria bacterium CG2_30_35_20
CTCCAAATAATCGTTTGGCATTTTTATCATCTAATATTGGCCCACGTAGTCCTTTTAGCCACATTGAAATCTTGACTGCAGTTTCCGATATTTTTAACTGTAACTTTTCTGTTTTATCGCGCAAAAACTTTGCCTCCGAATCTTTCTGGTTGATTGATTCCATCAAGTTTGGCAAATACCCCAACCTTGCCATTTTTACCGACATTTCTTCATCAAAATTCAAAAAATCCTCAAACAATTCTTTACTCATCGTTGGTTTCAATTTTCCTATCCACTTTTCCAGTATTTTTGCGTCTATTTTTACCTCATCAAATAGACCTTCAAATTCTTCCTTTTTCAAAATATCATCCAAATTCCATTTTAAATTCATCTGTCTATTATATCTTAAAAATTCTGCTAAAATTTATTATGTGTTGCTCAATAAACTTGGACTTACATTTAATGACGTTCTTTTAGTTCCCCAATATTCAAACATCAACTCTCGATCCAAGGTTTCCCTAAAAACCAGTATTACCCCAAAATTCTCAATTAATTTTCCGATTATATCAATCAATATGGATTCAGTTACTGGTGTTGATATGGCTATTGCCATGGCCAAATATGGAGGTATTAGTTTTTACCCTCGTTTTGCTACTCCCGAAATTCAATCCCAAGAAATCAAACAAATTTTAGATTTGGGTTTCCCCGTTATTCCCGCTGTCGGCATTAAAGAAACGGAACTTCATCGTGTTGATTTGCTTGTCTCAGTTGGTGTCAAGATAATTACTATTGATGTTGCTCATGCTCACCAACAAACCTGTCTTAATTTTATTAAAACTGTCAAATCAAAGTATCCCAATCTTGAAATTATTGCTGGTGTTGTTGCCACTTATGAAGGTGCTCACGATCTATTTAAAGCCGGAGCAGATTCTGTCCGGGTTGGGGTTGGCCCAGGTACTATTTGTACCACTCGCGTTGTTACCGGTTCAGGTGTTCCTCAAATCACTGCTGTTATGGATGCTTTTAAGGCCGGTCAGGAATTTAATCGACCTATTATCGCCGACGGTGGAACCAAGAATACGGGTGACATCGTCAAAGCGTTAGCGGCCGGAGGCAATGCTGTTGTAATTGGTAGTCAGCTAGCTGGCACTGACGAATCCCCTGGGAAAGTAATTGAAATCAATAACAAAAAATATAAACCATATAATGCTTCGACTTCAAAAACCGAAAAAATAAAACATCTCAAAAATTGTCATCTCGATAAAAACAAAGATTACATCAACCACATTGAAGGTATTGAATCGTATGTTAATTACAATGGTCCAGTTTCCCATATTTTAGCCCAAATGGAAGCCGGAATTCGTTCTGGTTTAAGTTATAGTGGTGCACAAAATATTTCAAAGTTTCATCAAAAGGCTCAGTTTATCCAGGTTACCTCCTCCCTGTCCACAGAAAACCAAAATCGCGGTGTTATCCTTCTTTAAGGATCATTAATTTTCCACAACAAACCAATGTTCCACCACCAACTTTGGTTACCGTCACTTCATTTCCACAAACAGTACAATAATATTTTTCTCCAATTTTTTTTACAGCCATATTTTATATAAACATATAATAGAAACTATTTATATATATCGTGAGAACCAATTGAGTGAAACCAGACCGTATTTGTATCAACAAATTCAAATATTACTCTAATTTGAAAATTTATTGAAAAAACATTAAATCCTTTTAATTTATTTTGTAGTGCATGAGTTTTTAACCGAGGGTCATAGGAATTCATCCGAAAAATTTGTTCTCTTTTTTCAGCCAAACGTTTAATTGGTATTGAGAGTTTTTTATATTCTCGCATGAACTTAGTCGAATAAAATATTTCCACTGCATATTATCTTAGGTCTTTAAGAGATTTAAGTAAAGTACCCGTTCCCATTTTTAATTCATTTTGACTTTGTTTTAATTCAGATACTAATCTGTTTTCCATCCAATCACGAATTAGTGCTCGAAAAAACTCGCTTTTAGAAGCATAGTTACCACTTTTAACGGCTTCAGTCACAATGGTAGACATTTGACTAGGTAAAGAGATATTGATTATTGTACGCATGTATGAATTGTAATACAAAAGACGTATTTTGTATATAGGCTAATTTTTATTTTGTCTCTTGTATTCCCACATCATAATCCCCGCAGTTACCGACAAATTCAAGCTTTGTACCATTCCCTGCATTGATATATATATTTTTTCATCAGCGCCATCTATTGCACTTTGTGACACCCCACGGTGTTCATTTCCCAAGACGATGGCTGTTTTTTCCTGAGATCTGATATCTGATAATCTGAGATCTTTGGCTTCACTATCCAGTACAGTCACATATATTTTGTATCCCTCTTTTTTTAATTTTTCAAAGCACTCGGCAGTCGATTTAAATATTTCAAAATCCAGCCATTTGTTGGCCGACGACGAGCTAGCCTTACCCACTTTTTTGGGGTTAAACACCTTTTCCTGGTCAAAAATCAAATCTATTTTTCCAAATCCAAAACAATCAGCACTTCTCCACACCGCCGCTGCATTGTGCGGATCATGAATATCTTCCAACACTATTACCCCCTCATGTCGATTATTTTTCACCCTTTCTATTTTGTCAATTCTTGTTTCTATCATTCTCTATTATCTCCCCATTTTTACGATTACCCATTTGTTGTTTTCCTTTCCCAGATCTATCTTAGTCTCTTTAAATTTCACAATTTCCTCCACTCTATTTTTAACTTTAAAATCTTTACTCCCCATCTCATAAATTTCCCGATAGTTTCCTGTTTTTAAATTTGTTTGAATTTCTCTTAGTTCCTGTTCTGGTGTCGGCCATAAAACAGTTCTTAAATTAAACAGATTAATTATCAAAATCAATATCAACCACCCCTTTTTATTTTTCAAAAAATCAACCGTAATTATGGCCAAAATCGGTACTATCGCCACCAAATACCTCGGCCAAAAATCAATTAGGGCACACATCCCTATCCACCCACTAGCTAACAACAAATAATATTTATTTTTTAAATTAACCTTTAAAAAAAACGATTTGATTATTATTATCAACGACACCAGAAACAATATTGACCACTCTTTTACCGTCATCCACACTCGTCCCTCTCCCCAGACTTGATTAAATTTATTAACCAAAACATATCCCAAAATATTTAACGGGTGGGCCGTTGCCCCCGAATTTTTCCAAAATTCAATTACTTTTTGGTGCAATCTTAACCAGGGGATAGGGTTGGGATGAGCCAAAAAATAACAAGTATAGGCCAACATATATCCCGCCAGTATTGCCACTAAAAACATTAATATCTCTTTTTTTGATTTCGTTTTTTTCCATAAATAATAAGCTCCCACTACTGCCACCATTGGCCCCAAAACCCCAATTTTTACCCCCATCATCAATCCCAACATTATTCCGGCTAATACAAATTGCCCCGATAATAAACATCCCGCTTGTGCCAGTAGCAATACCCCCTGCGGCAAGTCCAACATTGTCAATCCAACTTGCGCCACAATCAATGGATTAGTCGCCACCAACAGTAAAACCCACCAATTTTTTGTTATTACCCAAACCAAAATTAACAAAATCGCATACCACCCCCAACTGGCCCAGTACGGGTTACCCAAATATTTGGCCGCTACTCCATACCAATATTTTCCCAACGGTGGCACCCAATAATCGACATTAAATGGATTTTCCCCGTTTACCAGTCGATAACCAATATAGCGGTAAACCCCCTCATCACCAATAACTCTTTTACTGTTTGGTATATTCCATTGCGAAGTATAGTAAAAATTTTCCCAATAAACTGGGTCAAATTTATATGTAAAAGTCCAACGAAAAGACCATCCAATTATTATTAACGCCAAAAAAAATATCCCAAATAATATTATATTTTGTTTTTTATTATTTGTATCTTCAGTCATAGTTGGTTGCTTTCTGCCCCTGCCCTGTCAAGGGAAGGGGTTAGGGGATGGGTTTGTTCAATTTTTAACACCATAATTTACCATTAACCTATCATAAATATTTTCTCCTGTTAACTTATCCCAACTTTCCCTACTATTTATATATATAAAATATTTATTTTTATTAATTATTTCTCCTTTAGGGCAGATATATCGATTCCCATCACAAAAACTTATTTTAGTTCCCGCGTTACCAACCCTATTTTCTCGATAATACAAATAAAACATCGGCATCGATATCATGTCTGACTGTTGGTATTGCTCAAAATATATTTTGTTATCATCTTTTGTACGGAACGGTTTTAAACCGTTCTCTAACTCTTCTTTAATTTCTAAAACCGCTTGGGCCTGACTGGGATTTTGTTTTATATTTTGCCGATTTTTTACTCCCGCCAAACTCACCACTATCCCCAAAATTAATAATCCCACATATTTGTTCAATTTATAATATTCACCCACTATCCACGAGCATATCAAAATAATCATCCCGTGGAAAACAATCATATATTCTCTCGATCGTACTCCCTTATAATTCCTCATCAAAAATATATCTATTAAAAATATCACCATTAAAATCCACCAAAACCTATCAACTTTTGTTTTTTTAATCATCAAAATTAACCCAAGAATTAACCAAATATATCCAAAATTATTTATTCCCACTGTTATGCTACCAAACAATTGTGGCCAAAAATCTCGTATTTCTGTTAGCCATCTTACGGGTACATAAAATCTATTTACCCCAACTGTATAATATTCAATTACGCTATTAATCCACATTCCATTTCGTTTAATATCAAAAACAATTAACGGCAAAAAAGATATTAATAAACCCAATCCCAGTCCAAATATTTTTTTTATATCAAAAATTATTATAGCCACCAAAATAGCTAGTAATCCTAACGATTGAAAATGAAAATTAATCGATAATCCCACTCCTGCTCCTACCACTATTCCCCATTTCCATTTGTCAGTTTTAATTAATTTTTTTGTTCCCCACCAAGCCAGGCCGGAACTAAAACCGACTATCACTGTATTTAGCATATCTGGTGCATTTTCCACCTGACCTACCGCTACTGCTGCCAAAATCCCCGCTATCCAGCCTCCAGTTAAATAATACAAAATCACCGAAACTACCGACATCATGGCAAACCCAATCCATGGTCCATTTATGGTCGGAATAACTTTTTCCCAAAACATAATTAACCAGTCGTACCATGGTCCAAAATTAAATGGACCAGCCGATGATGGCGACCCAATTTCTGGCCAAATATTATGTCGCAGGGCATATAGTCCAATAATTGCATCCCGTGCCTGATCTTGATTTAATACCCATCTGTTATCAAAGTTCCAAAATCTCCAAAAAATCGCTACTAAAATTATTACAATCAATCCCCAATGTTTTTTAATCACTTTTTTATTCCTTCTAATGCACCAATTATTTCCGAGTTTCTCAGTAAAATAGTCTTATTTGTAGTGTATGTCAAACCCTTGTTTGGTTGCGATTCAAATCCCAAATAAATTATTTCCAATCCTCTATTTCTGGCTTCTTTTATTGCTGGTTGCAAATCTGAATCTGAACTACACAAGACCACTGTCAAAAAGTTCTTATCTACTGCAGTTTTAACCAAATCTACAGCAATTCTTACATCTACCCCTTTTTCTTTAAAAACAACTTTAGTTTTTCCATTTTGTTTCACAAATTGTGGTCTCACATGTCCCGCAATTAAAAATTCATATCCTTGTTTTTCTAATCGAGTTTTCAAAATACGCTGTCTTTCAATTAAAAACTTAGATGCTTTTTCTGTCTCAGGGAGAGCATGAAGTTTAGCTGAGTAATATGTTTTTGTAACTTCCCCCATTCCCGTCAAAGGTCCTTCAAATAGCTTTCCAAAATTTATGTTTAATATGGAATACTTGTTTTTATCAAGCTTTTTTTCAACAATAACGTTTTCTAAATAATGTCTCAAGTTCTCACCGTCTATAAATAAAGCAATTTTATTATTCATTACTATTATTATTGCACAAAAAACTCCGGTGGGCTTGCGCATGACCGGAGCGTTGATTAGTCATATATTACTCCAATTACCAGCAAAAAGTCAATAATCTACTCAGTAACACTCGGTATCAGATTTTTAAACTGATTCTGCAATGCCTCCAAATCCATAAACTCAACATCTGTTGGAGGTATGAATTCCACATTTGAAACCGAAGCGGGGGAGCAATTATAATTATATTCTTTACCCCAATCAAGTGTTCCATTAGCCAATTTCTCCGTATCAGCTTTTTGTTCATTAGTCACCCTTAATTTCATTCCCTGTTCTTTTGTTTTTGGGTTCCACAAATATGTCCATTCACCATCAGTAATTACTTTGATTGATGTTTCTGGTTGATCAGCTATCTTTGAAATTACAGTTTGTCTAAATTTATTTCCCTTAATCAACATAGTTCCCACCGATTTATCTCCCTCAATCTCGCTTGACCACTCACATTTTTGTTCTTGACCCAAACCAAGCAATTCTTTTATTGAAGTTTTTTTATTTTCAACTTTATTTTTGGCCCCATCAATTTTGCTCGTGATTTTCTCCCCACAAGCACTCAACACTAAAACGGATATGATTAGGATTACAATATACTTTTTCATTAAATATATAGGCTCTAGACTAGGAAATCTTTAATTTTTAATAACGAATCACTGTTCTTTAACAATTTTATCAATTCTTTTTCCATTTTGGGAACTGGATTATCATAACGCCATTCACATTCTTTTAAGTGTAATGGGAAATTGACTTTAATTCCGTTAAATTTATTTAGTCTTCGTTTTGTAAATGACCAAAAGTTTTCAATTCCATTAATGTGGTTTCCTTCTCCTGATGAAAATTCAGATTGACTGTGATTAACTCTAAAATGTTTGTCAAAACCGACATCAACCAATCCATCATAACCTCGCCAGCCATCTGTATGGATAACTGTTTCAAGATTAACTCTGCCTCGTATTATCTTTTGTAATGTAACTTTTTTACAATTAGGTACTATTTCTGTGTAAACTCGACCATCTCTCTGAAAGATCCCAAATACAGGCTGTTTTTTAGTTCCTCTACCTCGTTTTAGTTTCCCTTTCCAACCTCTAATTCTTTTAGCCCCAAAGTATGATTCATCTAATTCGACTAC
>MNZO01000004.1 GCA_001873665.1 Candidatus Shapirobacteria bacterium CG2_30_35_20
CGGTGGCGGCTCTGGGCATGTTTAATACTTTGACAGTTTCCCTTTTGGAGCGGACTCGTGAAGTGGGGCTGATGAAAGCCATGGGGATGAAGTCGGATGAAGTCAAATCATTATTCCTGACTGAATCAATGATCATGGGACTTTATGGCGGAATACTTGGACTGATACTAGGTGTTGTTGTAGGCAAAGTTTTAAGCGTGGTTTTGTCTGCCCTATCAATAGTTAAAGGCGTCGGCTTTGTCGACGTTTCTTATGTGCCACCAGTCTTTGTGTTAGTAGTGTTACTCCTATCTATTTTAGTGGGAATTGCCACCGGTTATTTCCCGGCCAAACGAGCGACAAGAATTTCGGCTCTTAATGCTCTCCGATACGAATAAACGGATCTATCCGTACATCGTAACCCTTCACGATTTACCAAAACCTTGACGAATGGAAGTGGTTAATGATGGAAAAAATGTATTTGGTTCTGTTCTTGAATATGTTTGGATAACACTGGCCAATATAGCGGTAGTTTCCATTCCTCCAAAAGTATTTGAACCATAAGAAATTTTTCTTGATAGAGTGATTGGTCTAAGTTCCTGTTCTGCAAAATTGTTAGTACTATTAGGAGATAATACTAGCGACTTAATTAAACTTTCTTTTTGTTCAGAATTAATCCCTAGTCGACAGGTATGAGCTCGTTTTAAAACACTAGAATAGGTTCGTAACTTGCGAATTTCATATCGCAACAAATAGGCTCTCGATTATTACTTCTGTCTGGTTAGCTCCAAGATCAGTCAAAAAGGCTTCGTAAAATGTCTTTTCATCGAAAAGGTCGTATTTATACATAATAATCCTCCTTTTTCTCAGGTTGATATACCTCCATCAGCTTGGTAAAATATGAAAGGATTGCAGGAGAAGCGGTTCAAATAGAACATCATCTCCCGCTCTGAGATTGACACCTACGGCCACTTAGCTCAGCTGGTAGAGCATCCCGTTTACATCGGGGCGGTCAGGGGTTCAAATCCCTTAGTGGCCACTTTAACAACTTGCCGCCATGGTGAAATTGGTATACACGTACGCTTGAGGTGCGTATGCCGAAAGGTGTGGAGGTTCAAGTCCTCTTGGCGGCACCAATGCGGGATCGTCTAATGGTAGGACATCACTCTTTGGAAGTGAGTATTCTAGGTTCGATTCCTAGTCCCGCAACAAAATTATTTTTTAATTGACTGGAATGGGTGAAGGAACACCGAGTGGGGCTTGTTCTAACTTTTTTAATACATCCCAATCAATAGATTTGTAGGACAAAAAGCCGGCGTAACTTAGTAGAATTAAAAAAACTAAAATTAAGAAAATCCCAACATAGTCTATTTTATTTTTGTTTTCCATAAAATTATTTTACTCTAGTAATAGTATAGATGGTGGGATAAGACAAAAAAATTGCTGGTGATTCTTCTAACAGTGTTTTTTGAAAATCTTGATAAATCTTTTTGCGTTCAATAGTGTCAAAGGTGGCACGACCATCTTCGAGAAGTTTATCGATTTTAGGATTATTGAGTTTGGTAACATTACTTTTGGTTTGGGTGGAATGCCAAAAAACATATTGATCAGGATCGGAGGGAATTGAACCGTAATGAATAATGGCATCAAAATTTTCAGTGTCGATTCGACCAACAGTTAGATTGACTTTAATTTTTAATATTTCTTCCCAGCTTTTTTTGACACTTTCGGCGGTTGATAATAAATTTCTATCGCCAACCGAAAGGTTGATAGAGTCAATTTTGTTGTTAGTAAAAAGTTCACGAGCGTGAGTGGGGTTAAAATTATATTCTTTGATGGTGGGGTTGTATGCCCAGGATGTAGATGAAATAGGAGATAAACAGCGATCATTTTTATCGGTACTTTTGGGAGTAGCGTAAGCAAGGGCTTGGCGAAGTTGTTTGACGTTTAATTTTTGAGTATTAAGGAATATGGCACTATATTTGGTATTGGTGGAAATATTTTTAGAAATATTTATTTTCCAACCTGATTCAAGATCGGCAGGAATAGAATTAAGACTAATTTGATTGACTTCTCCGATTTTAAAGGCATTAATCAGATCGGTTTGATTTTGATAAAAACGATAGATAATGGTTGATAAGGAGGTTGAGGTTAATTTTAAATAATTTACATAACCGTCTTTGTAATTTATATGATCAACCCTATATTCACCCAGTCCAATAAGATTGTTTCTAAAAAGTGGTTTGGCGAGGAGACTTTCAAGGGGAGAGAAGGGGTTGTCAGAAGCAACGGTTAAAATTTCTGGTGAGATTGATGAAAAAGTTAGATGGGGAATATTATATTTAATGTCTTGACTTGATAATTTTTTGCCGTCATGCCAGGTTTTAGTGGTGTCAATTTTAAATTGATAGATATTTTTATCTTGGTTAATAGTTAATTCTTTGACTATAGGGGAGATAACATTTTTGTCGTTTTGAGTGGTTTGAGTTAAACCATGGGAAATTTGGTTAGTGATGATTGGGGGTAAATTGTTGGTGGGGTAGAGACCTTCGATACCAATTTTGAGAACAGGACGGTGGTATTTTTGATAGAGGGAAATAATTTGTTTTTGATAGCTTACAGCGATTGTACCAAAAATTAGACCTAATGTGAGATATATTAGATTTTTTTTAAAATAGAAAAAATAAAGCTCGAATTTAAAACGAATTTTAGTGAACATTAGTTGATAAGCTGGACAATAGATGAAATCAAAAAAAGGATAGTAATAAATATGGTTAAATTAAAGATAAATTTTTCCCAACCACGGCGTTCTCCAACATTGCTAGAGAGGATGTTGGAGTTACTTTCATTGGCACCTTTGGCTTGAAGAAAAATTAGAGCGGAGAGAAAAATTGAAAGTATAATTTGGATAACTGATAGAGCTGTTTTCATATAATCTTAAAAATATAAAGAAATAAACTAATGAAAAATGAAGTGCCAAGATAGGCAAAAAAACCAGTTAGGTGCCAATTGTAAATACTAAAAGAGGAGACGGTGATGACTGGTAATAAAAAAGTAACTAAATATAATCCTAATGTGTTGATCACGATACGAATTAAACCTAAGGTTAGGATTGTAATTGGTAATAATAATATTTTTACAATTGGTTTTAGAATTAATTCAAAAAAGGCCAAAATTAAGGAGGCTTTAATGATAGTAAATAACTTGTCGGGACCAAAAGAAAGATTCCCCCAAATTTCTTGGTGTAGGACTAAAGCAAAAGCAAGATAGAGGGCGTATTTTAAAAATTTTTTCATATTTATTTACGTCGCAATAGTATTATAGCGCCAAGAGAGAGAATAATTAAACTAGAGACGATTAAAAGTAGCAAATTAAAAAAATGATAAGGGTTTTGAATGATAATAGTTTCGGTAATTTTTAGTTTTTGGTTTTGAGGTAAAAGAGAAGAAAAGAAGGAGATTTGGGGAAAATTTATTTTTATTTCACCCAAGGGGACGATGTTTTGAAATGAAAATAAATTGGGGTTTTTGATGATGACATAACTTTGAGAGAAGGGGTTGAATTTTGTGGTAATGATGAGAGGGATTGGGGTAATGGTTGTTTCACTGTCAGCAAAACTGACATCAACACTTTTTTGGTTGGGGTCGGTTTTATATGACCCCGCCACTGCGGGGGAGTCCGATTGTTGGTTGTGAATGACAAATGTAAAATGGTTGAGGTCTAAATCATCAAAATAGTTGATGCCACCAGTGGTTTTGGCCCAAGTAGGGTCAATGGCAATCCATTTTTTGGTTTTATTGTCATAATATTCGGGCCAAGCGTGAAGAATATCAGCACCAACGGATAATGGTTTAACATCGGTATTGTTTGAATAGGCGTAGCCTTCAATTTCGCGAGCACCGATACCGCCAGATCGAGCAATGGAAATAAATAAATCGGTAAAATCGGTACATAGTGATGTTGAGGGATTTTCTAGGGTGGTGAGGGCACCACGACGAATGGAATTATTTATTCGATTATAATCATAGTTAAGAGTGTCAACAACATAATCGTAAATTTGGCGAGGAGTGGTGTACAATTTGGCTAATTTAATAATTTCTGGATTGTTAATGGGCCAATAAAGTTGGTGGTCAAAAATTGGTTGGCTATAAAATTGGTAATTAGGATTTTGACCAATTTTGGCTTGACCAGTGGCAATTATATCGATGTTTGACTGGGGGGCAAGCTGATAATAGGCTAGCCAGTTGCCGTCGAGATCGGTTTCGATTTTTTGAGGTGAGGGATGAATATTGGTGAAAAAAATTTTTTGATTGGCAGTATCGGGGGGTAAGGGAATAGTAAAGATTCCATTTTGGGTGAGAGGATTTTCGATATGATATTTTAGGTTGAAATTAAATAGTTGATATTCCCCAAAGGTTAGGATTATTTTAGATAAATATTTTTTGAATATTATATTGGTATTTTGAGGGTCGATAGAAATAGTGGCACCTGAGGGTGATGATGATAATTTACCAAAAGAGGCGGGGATTTTTAATGAAATATTGGTGTTGTTGCTTAAATTGTCTTGAAATTGAGGTAGGTTTATTTCCCAAGTTTTTCCTTTTTTTTTGGCTAAACTGTTGCTCTGATAGCGAATGGTAAGGGGGGTGATTTGATCTTTACCAGTTTTAGAATTGGTTAGTTTTAGGGACAATTTTATTTCGTCATTATTTTTGGTAATATTGACGGGGATGGCATCGTTACTGTCAAAGACTTGAATATTGGTTGCTTGTGAACCAGACAAAGAAAGGTTGTATTCTGTGGGATAAAATTGAGAAAAGTTGTTTTTAATGTTGATTTTATGTTCAACTTGAGAAATTCCCTGTTGATTAAATTGATAAGAAATTTCTTGATTAGTGGTAAATTCGTTTATTCCGTATGATGGGATAAAACTTTGAAAAAATAATAAAATAATTAGGAAAATTATCATTGTTAAATAGTAGCATAAATTTGCCTCTTGATTTCGGGTAACGTTCGGATAAAATAATAGTATGACGGCAATAATATATAAAAGACAAAAAGAGATTTTGGAGTTAATTATCAAATCGATTAATAAATATGGCTACGCACCAACTTTGACTGAAATTGCAAACAAATTGGGTTTGTCGTCATTGGCGACAGTTCATGAACATTTGGCAACTTTGGAAAAAAAGGGTTTTATCCGACGCTATCGAGGGGCAGTGCGGGGAATTGAAGTTTTGGAACAGGCAAGTGGAGTGCACAATAGCGTTGATTTACCCATACTTGGTTTTATTGCTTGTGGGGCACCATTGGAGCCCTACACTGATCCAAATGCAACCTTGGCAGTATCGGTGGGGGTGATTAAATCAAATGACAAGTCTTTTGTGTTACAAGCCAAGGGTGATTCGATGATTGATGATGGAATTTTGAGTGGTGATTTTGTAGTAGTTAAGGAACAACATGAGGCAAATAATGGTGATATTGTGGTGGCGGTGTTGAAAAACGGTTTTGCGACTTTAAAGAGATATTACGAAGAAGTGGGGCGAATTCGCTTGCAACCGGTCAATTCAACTATGTCGCCAATGTATGTGACCGATATAACGATACGAGGAAAAGTAGTGGCAGTTATAAGACAATTTGCATAAACAAAATTTTTAATTTGAAATTTTTAATTTTTAATCAATTTTTAAATCTAAATTTTAAATGGAATATAATTTGGAAGAACGGACAGTAAAATTTTCGAGAGATTTATTGACTTTGTGTGCGTCTGTTAAACCAAACATGGTTAATGAAAATATGTTAAAACAAGTGTTAAGGTCGGGCACAAGTGTTGGTGCTAATTATTGTGAAGCAAATGGAGCTACTAGTCGTACTGATTTTAAGGCAAAAATACACATTTGTAAAAAAGAGGCAAAGGAGACAATGTATTGGTTGAGATTACTTGCTAGTATTGTTGGACCAGAAACAAAAAATAAAATTCAAATCTTATGGAATGAAAACAAGGAATTAACTTTAATATTTAGCAAAATTGCTTTAAGTTCTAAAAATTGAAATTTAAAATTAAAAATTTGAATTTGATTAAAAATTTCAAATTAAAAATTAAAAATTAGTTATGTTGTACATAATTTCAACTCCGATAGGAAACTTGAAGGATATTACATTGCGTGCCATAGAAACTTTAAATAAATTGGACGTGCTTTTGTGTGAAGATACACGTAAAACAGGGTTTTTACTTAGTGAATTGAAAATAGCAAATAAACCAAAATTGGTGTCGTTTTATGATGAAGTTGAAGCGCAAAAAATTCCGGAAATAATAAAAGTGTTACAAGATAATTTGGAAGTGGGGCTAGTAACTGATGCGGGCACTCCCCTACTGTCTGACCCAGGATGGTTATTGGTTAAAAAATGCCGAGAATTGGGGATAAGTTATACGGCGTTGCCGGGCGCCTGTGCGGTCATAAATGCTGTGGTTTTGTCGGGTTTGCCAATACAGCGTTTTTCGTTTTTGGGTTTTATGCCAAAAAGAGAGGGGGATATAAAAAAGATTTTGGAAAAATATAAAAATGTAGAAGGGGCAAAAGTTTTGTATGAATCCCCCCTTAGGGCAGAAAAAACTTTTAAATTAATTAAAGATGTTTGTGGGGAAGATACGGAAATTAGAATAGTTAGGGAGATGACAAAGAAGTTTGAGGAAGTGACAGATGTGGTGGGAAAAGAGATAAAGGGAGAAGTGGTAATTATTTTTTCGTAATATTTCGGTTTTCAGCCCAGTGGATAATTTCGCGGGTGTGGTCGATGGCATCGGGGGAAACGGAAATTGAGGTAATCCCCCATTTGACCAGTTTTTCCACTAAATCTGGATGATTACTAGGAGCTTGACCACAAATACCTACCATAATACCACGTTTTTTGGCCTTAGTTACTAACCTTTTTAAACTCCACAACATTGCAGGATCCATTTCGTTAAAATCACGGGAAAC
>MNZO01000018.1 GCA_001873665.1 Candidatus Shapirobacteria bacterium CG2_30_35_20
GTGACAGCAGAATTGGTGGCTCCCCCACCAGAACAAATTAGAGACGAGTCTATTTCATTTTTGGAAGAAGCCTCAAACTTTTGAAATTTGCCATCGTCAATAACGGCATTTGACTTGACAAAAATATCAACTGTGGCGGCACCAATTGAAATCACATCGTACATGGATTAATTGTAGAACAAAAATTGCGCTTTTAATAAACTTGGTTGTGGGAACCAACATCAACAAACCAAACAATATCGTCGGTTTCAAAAAAGTATATAACTCTAATATCACCAGTAATAGAAAACGACCGTTGTCCTTGCTCTCTACCAACTAAGTCGTGATCTTTTAACAATGAATTATTTCTATCCAATTTAAATAATTCGATGCGTTTTTCGAGTTGAAATTTTAATTTTTTATTTTGTTTAATCCGATTTCCATATGACTTTAAAAAATTTCGAGTAAATTTAACTGTTAACATCAAGATATTCAATCATATCTTTTGTGTTTTGAAAACCAATAGATTTTTCTTTGCCACTTTTTATGTCATTAATTATTTTTGAATATTTCAAATCATTTTTGGCTGACAATACGACAGGTTTTGTTTCAAAAGAAATTTTGAAACTTTTTAATGCAAGTTGTTGAAGAAATATTCGAATTGAATCTTGAAGGTTAGTAAAACCTAATTCTTTGGCACCAATTAGAGCTTGATTACGTAAATTTGTATCAATTGGAATTTGGAGATTAACTGTTTGATTCATATATATGATTATAATGTTTTGACAATGTATTGTCAATGACACATAAATGCAATTTGAACTGATATAATTAATCGTGTACGAAATAAAAATAGTAAACGATATCGATACCGCGCAGAAAGTAGGGCGATTTTTAACTTCTGAATATGCATTTGAACAAACATGGGCACCAAATGAGAAAATGTTGGTCGAAAAGGCACCAATTGACAGCCTGAGTAACAATAATCACAGGTATTGGTTTATCGAGCACCATGGAAACATTATAGCCGCAATGGGAGTTCGGGAAAATAAATATGGAAGTGGCGGATATGAGATGGATGCAGATTATGTAGCTGTACATAAAAACTTTAGAAAACTTGGACTGGCATCAAAATTGTTAAGTGAAATGGAAAAATTTGTAAAAGAGAATAATGGGAGGTATATCCATGTTCTTACATGTGATATTCCGTCATACGAAGCTGCGCGAAACTTTTATGAGAAAAATGGGTACAAAAAAGTAGGTCAAATCCCTGAATATTATGTTGTCTGTGAAGGAAGAATTGATTATTTTAAGAGACTAGACTAAATTTTGATATATTAAATAATATATTTTGCTATTGGTTAAAGGGGTGGATGGTGATAAGATGGCATAAGATGGCTGTAGGAAAACCGAAAGGAGCAACCGTAAAACAAGAAAGTTTTTTAGATATTGTACCGACTCAAAAAGTAGATATTGGTGGGTTTGTACCTAGACATAAACATACTGCTACCAAAACGACAGAAGCAGAAAGAAGAGCGATGCATAATTTTAAACCCCTAATAAGACACGTTGGGCTGACTCCAGATGAGAAAGTAGATTTAATTGATAGTGTTAGTAAGTGAAAAATTGGTGAGTTTTTCGATGGCGATTTTTTTGACATCATCGATGGCGGGGGAAAGATAGTCGTAAATTTTTTCGGAGGGGGAAGAATTGATGGAAGTGAGCAGGGATTTTTTAAAGGCGAGACGTAGGTCAGTATTAATGTTGATTTTGACTATACCCAATCTTATAGCTGATTTTATTTGTGCTAGATCAATACCTGAACCACCATGAAGGGTGAAAAAATGGTTGGGGAGTACGCCGACAATTTGAGTAAATAAATCTAAATTTATGGTTTCAGGAGTAGAAGTATTGACCCCATGAATATTGCCAATAGAAATAGCTAATAAATCGGCCTGAGTTTTTGAGATAAACTCCAAGGCCTGTTTTGGATTGGTAAAACTTTCGGGGTTAACCCCATTTTCAATCAAATTAATTTTATTAAATTCAACTTCGACAACAATATTTGGATTAATTTCTTTTAATTTTTTGACTAGCGCCGTGGCAGTGTCGAGATTTTCTTGATAATCTAAATTTGACCCATCAAAATGAACCATGTCGAAACCCAGTTTAACCAAATTGACCATACGATTGAGGTCGTGACAGTGATCCATGTTTAAATAAATGGGAAGATTATTTAATTGGGCTTTTTTAACTAATAAAAATAATTTTTCAGCTTCGATAAACTTGTCTTCGTTTTGAGAAAGCTGAACCAGACAAGGCAACTTTGTTTCGGACACTGCCATTTCGACGGCTTGAAAAATTTCAAAAGAATCAATATTGAATGCAGGTAATGCCTGGTGGTCGGAAAAATATTTTTGAAAAGTCTCGCGTAAAGTGATCATTTTTTGCTCATTAAATAGTTAATTTTGGTGATGATGTCAGTGGTAGAAAGGCCGTAAAGACGGTATAAATCGAGTGGATCAAGACTTGACCGACCAAACTGGTTGTCAACCCCGATTTGGGTAAACTTGCATTTGAGACCCGATTTTAATATCAAAGTAGCGACGGCTTCACCAAGCCCTCCAGCCATTTGATGGTCCTCGACAACTAAACAACGACCGGTTTTTTTGATAGATTTTAGAATTGTTTTTTCATCTATTGGTTTTATGGACGAACAGTTTATAATTTCTAATTTCCAATTACTAATTTCTAAATTAAGAGCTTGGGTTAGAATTGGACCGTAACCTAAAATAGTAACATCACTGCCTGACTCTAAAATTTCACTTTTGCCAATAGTGAAACCTTTTTTGTGGGGATAGGCTTCTGGCGAATCGGGACGAACTAGGCGCATATAGGTTGGCTTACTACTTTTAGCCAACACTTTGGTCATTTTGACTGTCTCAATGGCATCTAGCGGGGCAAAAACTTCCATAGTGGGGAGAGACCGCATTAGGGCAATATCCTCAAGCATTTGGTGGCTGGCGCCCAATTCCCCAGTTAATAATCCGCCGTGGTAGCCAATAATTTTGACTGATAGATTATTTTCACAAATCGATTGTTTGATGGTTGCCAAATTGATACCCGGAGAAAAACAAGCATAGGTGCATAAAAATACATTCTTACCAGATTTGGCAAGACCGGCCGAGATTCCCGCGGCATTGTTTTCAGCGACACCACATTCAATAAAATGAGTTTTGTAGTGTTGGGCAAATTTGTCCATTAAGACTGACGGACGAAGACCAACCGAGACAACATATAAATTTGGATCATCTTTGGCCAAATCAAAAAGCGTATCGGCAAAGGCGGACCGCATGGAATTGGAATTATAATTTTTAATTTTCAATTTTCAATTTTTAATCAATTTATAATTTTAAATATCAAATTTTTAAACTACTTAGATAACTCAGATATTGCTTTTTGATAAATTTCTGGGGATAATTTTTTGACATCATGGTAATGATAATCATTTTCCATAAAAGAAATACCTTTGCCCATTGTTGTTTTGGCAATGATACAAGCGGGGTAAATGGTTGAATTTTTGGCTGTTTTTAAAGCCTTTTCTAATTGATAAAAGTTATGTCCATCAATAGTTTGGACTGTCCAGCCAAAACGAATATATTTGGCGGCTAATTCGTCTAGGGGCATTATTTCATCAGTCGAGCCACCAATTTGCATATGATTGCAGTCAATGATATTGATTAAATTACCCAAATGATACTTATTGGCAAACATAATTGCCTCCCAAATTTGGCCTTCATCGTGCTCGCCGTCAGTTGTTAAACAGATGGTATGGTGGCCTTTGTCACCCAAAGCAAGGCCTGAGGCAAACGATAGCCCTTGACCCAAGGCACCTGAAGAAAACTCGACTCCGGGGACTTGGGAATTGGTATGACTTTCTAATATGGAATCGATTTGAGAAAAGGTTGGCAAACTAGACTCGGGGATTTTGCCAATTTTCCCTAAAATGGCATAAAGGGTGGCAGATAAATGGCCGGGGGACAGGATAAAATGGTCACGATCAAAATTAAAAATATTGGTAAAATAGAGAACAGTCATAATATCGAGAACAGAAAATGAACCACCTAAATGACCGGATTTCGCACTGTTAATCATTTCAAATACCGTTAACCTAAGCTCACGGGCAATACTGGTGAGGGGGTGGACAGGTTGTCCCCATAATTTCATATATTTAGTATATATGTGATAAAGTAACAGCACAATGGCAAAAGAAATTTGGGAATATTATAAAAGCATAAAAGCGTTTATCGCCAGAAAAATTGATGATGAAGGCACCGTTGAAGAAATAACCAATGACGTAATGTGGGCAGCAATTAAATCGCATGATAATTTTGCCAAAAAATCGGCGGAATTTAGCTGGATTTGTGGAATTGCTAAACATAAAATAATTGACTATTATCGTAAAAAAAAGTTAAAAACGATTTTGTTTTCGATTAGTCCAAAATTTGAAGAAATTGCCGATATTGCCCTATCCCCTGAGCGGGATGTATTAAAAAATGAATTAAAAGAAGAAATAAAAGCGACGATGGGGGAAATTTCTGAGGGTTATGCCAACATCTTGCGACTTAAGTATATACAGGGGCTTAAGACAAATGCCATTGCACAATTACTAAATACAACAGTAAAGGCAGTGGAAGGAAAATTAAAAAGAGCCAAAATAAAATTTTGCGAAAGCTGGACTTATGATAGGAAAACGAATAAACAATTTGGTAAAGTTGTCGTCACTAATAGCCGTAAGACAGATATATAAATTAGGGAGAAATTGTTACGAATTAATTTATGAGCCAGAAATTACACTGAGAGAACTGATTAAAGATTTTGACAAGTCACAAATGTTGTTGTTGGTGTTGACGGCACTAACCCCATTGTTTATTTATTTAATTTTACGGGTAGCTTGGGACTTAATTGTGTATGGCAATGTGGTGGCAGTTTTTGGAGCAGGACTAAATTTTGTGTTATTTTTAGAGTTTTTAATTTTTGTTTATTTGGGTTATTTTGTAGTTAAGGTTTTAAAGAAATAATATGCTGGAGAAATGTGCAGGAATTCGATTGTACTGGTCAAAATTATTAAAAAAATATGTAAAAGATGAACGCCCACTACAGCCGATTGCTGTTTATGGAAGTTGCGAAATAACTGGGGGTGTTTTGGAATGTAACATGCAGCTATATAACGATAATTGTGCTTTGCTCGGTGATGGTATTTTATCAACTAGATGTAAACATGTTGGTAATAGGAGGGATAAATAGTATGACTATCGCGTCGGTTAACCGAAACATAAATTGGGAACATCGACAACAACCATCGACATTAGTACAAACACCAGTTATTTGTACTGTAGTTGAGAATCACAGAGTGGTAGCCGTGACTCAAGGTGACGGCCTAGTGGTTTCAAGGGCTTTAACTCAGTTAATTGAGGTATTAAAAAAGCCAACTGTTCATCCAAGAGTAGATATTGTTTATGCAACAGATAGCTGATTTTGATTGATTTATTGTAGAAAAGAATGTAAACAGGCCAACTATAGATTTTTAGTTTATTATTAATTGATGAATAAATGGTGGGTAAAAATTTTAATAAACTCTATAAATTTGATTTAATTATTGACATAGTTGTACAAGGTTGTACAATATAATTATGGACAACATAATAACAGTAAATTCAAGTACAGCGAGAAATGATTTTTATGACTTGTTGAGTGCGGTATATCTTAATAAAAAGACGGTGGTAATAAAGAAATCGGGTGTTGAATGGGGAAGAATTGTCCCACCCAACCCCAATAAAGATACATTTATGAGCTATGCTGGTTTCTTGACTGAAAAAGAAGGAGACAGATTACTTAAATTAGTTAGAACTGGTAGAAATGACGGATCTCGCAAGAAAAAATATTTAGCGAACTGGGAATGAACTACATTATCGACTCGGATGTCATGATCGGTTTACTAAAGAAGAAACATGAAGTGGTCGAGATGATAAAAAATATTGATATGTCAGATCGGGGAACGAGTATTATTTGTATAGGTGAGATAATGGAAGGATTGGATGAAAAACAAGCGATGGAATTGACAAAATTTTTTGGAAGTATTCGAATATATGATGTAAATTTGGATATTATTTTCATTTTTGTGGAATTAAGAAAAACATTAAGAAAGAAAGGGCAGATGATCGATAACATGGATTTATTGATTGCGTCGACTTGTCTAGCTAATAATTTAACCTTAATTACGGGTAATGTAAAACATTTTGAGAGGATAAAGGGGTTAAATATTAAGACAATAAAATAAACCCTCGCGGGTGTGGGAATAAAAATATTAATTTATCCGCCTCATCGGCGGATAGGCCGAGGAGGCCTACATCATTCCGTCCATTCCGCCCATTCCCCCACCCATACCACTCATATCAGGAGTAGCAGACTTTTTTTCGGGGATATCGGCAATGAGAACATCGGTTGTCAAAATCATGATACCGATGGAAACAGCGTTACTTAAGGCTGATTTAGTTACTTTAGCGGGGTCTAATATTCCAGCGCCAGTCATAGAGACAAAATCACCAGTAATAGCGTGATAGCCAACATCGGATTTGGGATTAGACACCAGGGCATCTTTAATCTTGGAAAAAACATAACCTGGATCTTCACCAC
>MNZO01000039.1 GCA_001873665.1 Candidatus Shapirobacteria bacterium CG2_30_35_20
AATAAGGCAACTTTTGCCCGTTTTAGGGGTAAATAGTTTTTAGCTAATTTGTAAAAATAAAAACAAGTGGGAATCATCCACAACATAAGCAATAATCTAAAGCCAAAAACAGTTTGAGTTAGAGCGGCCAGATAATAGATAGCCGGTGGTTTGTTGTCGTAAATTTGAGAGTAAAGTGTCAGCCCATGCCTAATCCCCTGACCTAGGGCAAGATACACACCTTCATCGCCATACCAATAGGGTTCAAAAAGTGAAGGTAGTCGGAGCAGAAAAAAAAGAATTGCTGATAACCATAACATGATTATATTTTATACTAGTTTCGATTTTTTATCTAAAAGCTTTTTAATTTCTTTGTCAAAATCAGAAATATAATTTTTGTCCTGTTTTATTCTGTATTTTTCATATTCACCAATAGCCAATGCCTGTGCTACTTCGTGACTTACCTTACCGGCATTATGCAAAATATCGTGCTCGTTAAATTTTAAAAACGCATTTAGTTTGTCAATCCAATCTGACATTTTCATAGTTTTTTGTTTGATTGCCTGTAATTCGGCATAATCTAGATACATGTTTACGATTAGATTAAGATGGGTAATTTCTTTTATATTTAAATAATTTTTGGCAATAACCACATCACTGGGCATAATTTTCCCCGCTGGCGATTTTCGCCATGAAATTAGACCCATTTTTTCTTTTTTGTAGCTAACTCTTTGGTAAATTATTTCCGCAGCTGTTTGTCCAGTAATGGCAAAATGTAATTTGTTTTGAACTGTGGCAAAAAATTGCTTACTTTCAAATGCTTTGGGTGAATAGTCGATGGATGTGGCATAAATGTCGGTAATTTTTTGATAAACCATGCGTTCACTGCTTCGAATGTCTTTTATTTCTTCGTATAAATCGTCAAAATATCGAGTACTAAAACGGGTGCCAAATTTAAAACGATAATCATCAAGAGCGAAACCCTTTTGAATATAACTTCTTAAAATTGAAGTTGCCCATTGGCGAAATTCTGTACCCCTTTGTGAATTTACCCGATACCCAACAGCAATAACTGCCTCGAGAGAATAATGTTTGGTTTTATACTGTTTACCGTCATTGGCAGTTATCGAGTAATCCTCGATAACTGAATTTACATCTATTTCACCATCAGAAATAATCTTTTTGAGATGAAGCGAAACATTATCGATTGAACATGAAAACAATTCAGCAATTTTTTTCTGTGTAAGCCAAAGATTTTCTTCGGTATACATTACTTCAATATTTACGGATTTATCGGGTGTTTGATAAAAAACGATTTGATTGTCGGGCAAACTATTTAATTTATTCATAACCAATATTACATCCGAAGTTTAGGCGAAGTCAAGGAATTGAAAATTTTGACTAATTTGTTGCTTTTTTGGCAGTGGTTTTGTACTCGAGCTGGCGACCAAAGAGAAGGCGGGTGTGGGAATGAAGTCCGGGGAGAACTGATAAGACCAGGGTGGCTAAAGGCATAAGTGGCCACTGAAAAATATTTTGTAAAATGTTTTTGAAACCTTGTTTTTGACTTTTGGGTCGGAGTTTCCAGTCGAGAATTATAAGTACAGATAATGGAATTAAACAAATGGTGAGAATTATATTGGATATACGGGGTAAATTATAGCCCAGTGAGGTGTTAAAAAAATGAGGATTTAGTAACACAGGCAGGGAAGTACCGAGAGTCAAAATAAACCAATTACTAGACCAAATAAAGTGGGTTTGAATTAATTTAAAAATTCGCATTAGGCGCGTGAGAAGTGGGATTTCAGGGTGAAGGCGGGATTGTTCCAAAGCATAGGGGATATCAATGGCACCCCAGGCATGACGAAGACATTGGTTGTAACGATTTTTAAGAGCATTAAAATAGTTGGTGCCACTGGGAGCGTCGGCAATAGTGGGTAAAAATATGGGTTCGACGGAGGCACGACCACCCGAAACAAAAAAACTTTGTAAAAATATATGCCAATCTTCGGAAATCATATCGGGGTCCCAATATCCGGCACTATCAATTAAACAATAAGAGGATGAGTAACAGGAATAATTAAAAAATAAGCCGTCTGGTTCTTGAATGTTGGCAAGGTGAATAACATTTCCCATAGTGCCAATAATTCTAGTGGGGGCGGGAACGTTGTTAATATTGTGATGCCAAAAAATGGGTGATTGCCAAAAACGATAATAACGTTCGGGGTTTTTGGCAAAATTGTAGGTCAGGGCAGAAAAGTATTTTGGATTGAAAATAGTGTCAACATCACAAGAGGTGAGCGTACAATTTTCAATTTTCAATTTACAATTTTCAATGTCAAGGAATTTTTTTTTAAAATATTTGGCGGCGAAAGCTTCGTTGCTATGTTTACCAGCTATTTCGCCAATAGTGTCGGAAGGATGTGAGGTAAATATTAACGAACCAAAAACATTTTTATATTTATTATTAAAATAATTGAGAGTGGCACGATTACTATCATGACCAGCTCGGGCTTCTTGGGCTAATATAACGTTGATTTTGTTTAAATCAATGTCAATTTGAGAAGCCAGTGAAGAAAAAGCCATCTCGATGACAGCAATAGGTTCACGGTAGGAGGAAATTATGACCACATGTTGGATATCTCGATAAATCAGCCAATTGGCACGGAAATCTTGATTAAACTGCAAAAGCCAATTAGTTTTTTGAGAAGAAATAATCAAAAAGTAACCTCTAATCGCAAAAAGGGCAGATTTAAATGATTGATAAAGCCAGTAGACTAAAAAGGCGATGACGAAATAAGCAACTGCCTTGGGTAATAAAAATGAGCCCCATATGGGAAAAAATATAACAAACCAGGCAACGATACCAGGAATCATTTCGTAAAGGCGATACCTTGTGGATTTTTTATTCATATCAATCTATTTATTATTATATCAATTAAAATAGAGAGATGACCCTATTAAATGATATTGAAAAGACTATTGCTTATGCAAAAAAATACGGTGCAGTTTTAAGTCGAGAGCAATTGTGGTTTCGATTGTTGTCGGATAAAAAATATAGTCTAGGAGAGATTAAAGAAAAATTTCCAATTTCTAATTTCCAATTTCTAAAAAATAATGAAAATGATAAAAAAATAAAATTGGCGAAAGAATTGGTGAAAAAACACTTATTTAAATTTAAAGATATTTTAATGGTGGGGGTGACGGGGTCAGTGGCGGCGGAAAATGCAAAAGCAAGTGAAGACATTGACATATTTGTTATTTGCAAAAAAGATACTTTGTGGCTAACACGTTTAAAGTTGCGATTATACATAAAACTAAACAACATTCCTCATCGACGATATGGTAAAAAAGAAAAAGCAAACGATTTTTGTTTTAATTTGTGGATGGATGAGGATAATTTGTTGGTTCCAAAATTGAAACAAAATCAAAAGAATGCGGTTGATTTGATTATGGTAAAAGTGCTACTAAATAAAAATAATATTCATAAAAAATTTGTTTTAGAAAATAATTGGGTAAAGAAATATGTGGCGAATGGCTATAATCAATTACGAATTACGAATTACGAATTACGAATTAAAAAAACTAAAACTAGTATAATAAAGATAGCAATAAACTATTTGGCGTTTGTTGGTCAAATAATATACATTAGATTAAAGGGTCCGATTAAATTTATTAATCTCAGGCAAGCGTTTTTCCATAAATGAAAAAAATATTTATCATAATTGGACTATTGATAGCAGTGATTATATTATTTATATCCATAGCTATGGCTAATTTAGATGCCGTCTTGCGTGAAGAAAAAGAGGATAGAATTCGGGTAATACCAATAGAAATAATCACCGATAAAGATAATGGAGAAAAAATAAAATCAGTCTATTATTTGCCAAAAATCAAAATATATCCAACAAACGTTTTATATCCGATTAAGATTTTGAGGGACAAATTGTGGTTAACTTTAACGCCTGACTCTTGCGAAAAATCAAAACTACTAATGTTGATAGCTGACAAACAAATGGCTGAAAATGACGCTATATCGGCAAACGAGGCAGTTGACAATTTGATATTGGCTTGGAATTTATGTCCTAGTAATAAGTTGCAAATAAACAAGTCAGCAGAAGCATACAGACAAATGACAAAAATAATGAGAAAATACTTCTTGGCAAATGAAAAAATCGAAAAATTTATTGAAGATAAAAAAAATAAACTTTAAAAAATACCTAATGGTGGTGGTTTTGGCCACAGTGGTAGGAATTGGGTGGATTTTGGGTGATATTCCAAACCTTAAAAAACTTAGTAGTACCGACTTTCCTGAATCATCACAAATGTATGACCGCAATGGTAAATTAATTTACGAAATCTATGTAGATAAAAGACGTAGAGAAATACCACTGACTAAAATTCCAGAAAAGATGATTGATGCAACTTTGGCAATTGAAGATGTGGGTTTTTATAGCCATTTTGGTTTCGATTTGAAAGGTATTGTTCGGGGACTGTACCGAACAATAATTGAAAAAAGATTACAAGGGGGTTCAACACTAACTCAACAGTTAGTTAAAAATGTACTGTTGACCCCTGAAAGAACATGGACGAGAAAAATTAAAGAAGCAATTTTGACGGTTGGTACAGAAATAATGTACAGTAAAAATCAAATTTTAGAAATGTATTTTAATCAAACACCCTATGGTGGGACACTGTGGGGAATTGAGGCAGCCTCGACAGGGATTTTTAACAAAGAAGTGTCTAACTTGACGTTAGCCGAGATGGCTCTGTTGGCTGGTTTACCAGCCTCACCCTCACGATATTCCCCTTTTTCTCATCCAGACTTAGCCAAGGAAAGACAAGAACAAGTTCTGACGCGAATGTTGGAGTTAAAAATGATTTCCAAAGAAGAATTTGAAAAAGCTAAAAATGAAAAACTTAATTACTATGTAAAAGCCGATAGTTTGATTGCCCCACATTTTGTATTTTACGTCAAAGACCAATTGGTAGAAAAATATGGGGCTAAAAAAGTAACCGAAGGTGGTTTAAAAATCTATACAACTTTAGATTTAGATTTGCAGAAATACGCTCAGGATGTGGTGGTGGTGGAGGTGGGAAAGTTAAATAAATCCAACGTGACCAATGGGGCATCGTTGATTACAGAAAGCAAAACAGGGCAAATTTTGGCTATGGTGGGGTCAAAGGATTTTTTTGCTAATGACATTGAAGGGAAATATAATGTAACGACAGCCCTACGACAACCAGGCTCATCAATAAAACCATTAAATTATGCGGTAGGAATTGAAACTGGAAAAGTAACGGCGGCATCATTGTTTTACGACGAGCAGACTTGTTTTAATGTCGAAAATCAAAAACCGTATTGTCCGACCAACTATGGTTATCATTATTATGGATTGCAAAATTTGAGGCAATCATTGGCTAATTCACTAAATATTCCAGCAGTTAAAATGCTAAAAATTAATGGATTGAAGAGTTTTGTCGCCTCAGCCTCGGCGATGGGAATTTCGACTTTTAAAAATGCGGATAATTATGGTTTGTCGCTGACCTTGGGTGGGGGCGAGGTTTATATGACTGATATGAATGTGGCATTTGGGGCACTGTCAAACATGGGGGTGAAACAAGAATTGACCCCAATATTAAAAGTGGTAGATAAAAATGATAAGGTTTTAGAAAAATACAAATATGTGCCAGGAGAAAGAGTGTTGTCGGCAGAAACTTCGTTTATCATTTCTCAAATTTTATCTGATGATGGAGCCAGATCGATGGTGTTTGGAGCAGGGTCGATGTTAAATATTAAAAAACATCCAGAAGTGGCGATTAAAACTGGAACAACAAATGATCTTCGAGACAACTGGACGATAGGCTATACTCCTGATTATGTAGCGACAACTTGGGTGGGTAATAATGATAACTCGAGAATGACGGGGGTAGTGTCAGGGACAAGCGGAGCGACACCAATATGGAACAAGGTGATGACAAAACTTTTGGAAAACAAACAAGTGAGAAATTTTTCTAAACCTGAGGGTGCGGTGGGGATGACAGTGTGTAATTTGACAGGACAATTGATACCCGAGGGTGGATGTGATTCACATTATGAATATTTTAAAAAAGAATTTGTGCCGACGCTACATTTACCACTACGAAATAATATTTTGGTTGATAAAACGACGGGAAAAATAGTTAAGAAGGGAGAAGATAATCCGAATGCAGAGTGGCAAGAGCATGCCAGTGTGATTGATGCCTCGGGACAATGGGTGTGTTTAGATTGTCCACAAATTATTCCTTCCCCATGATTAAAAAAATTCTAATCAATTTAGGTCGACCGATATATAAACTATTATTGTTGTCATTTATATTTATCAAAAAAATAATTGTTGGCGTTTTAAACTGGATTAATCAAAACATAAATAATTATAAAAATAAAATAAATTTATTAAAAAATAAAAAACAAAATTTATTAAATAAATTAAAAAAAAATTTAATAAATAATAAAAATCAGTATTTAA
>MNZO01000028.1 GCA_001873665.1 Candidatus Shapirobacteria bacterium CG2_30_35_20
TTTGATGCCATTTTCAAGCATATTTGCCTTTAGATGCTTTTTAAGCATAGAAAAAATTTAATTTCTCAAATTTCCCTCAACCTCAACAAAAACCCTCTTCCCATCCATGCTAACATCAAATATCTCTATGTCCCCAAAAATTAAAAAAATAATTTATTCCCTCCTGGCCATAGTATCCGCCATCCTTCTCTATTTTTACCAACAAATCAAAACTTATCAAACACAACAAAATCTCATTTTAGTAACCGAGGTTTTGGATGGAGATACCCTCATCATTGCCCCTGATCAAAGCATCAGACTGGCCAACATTGATGCTCCGGAAATTGAACGATGCCAAGGGAAGGAGGCAAAAGATTTTTTGACAAATTTAATCCAAGATAAACGGGTAAAAATAATAAGTGCCGGCAGAGATGCCTATAAAAGAACTGTGGCCCTGATTTATCTACCAAACGGCCAGCTAGTCAATGAAATTATGGCCCAAAAAGGGATGGGGGTCTATACCAGCACCAATACCAAAGAAAGAGAAAAAATAAATCAGGCCGTGGAAGATGCCAGAGAAAAGAAGATGGGAATATTTAGTCCCCTTTGTTCTCAAACAGAAAATTTAGACAATCCCAAATGTAATATCAAGGGAAATATAGGTAAACACGATAGAGCCAAATACTATCATTTGCCCCAGTGTGCCGAATACAATCGAACCGTAGTTGAACTACACCTAGGTGAACAGTGGTTTTGCACTGAAAATGAAGCTATCAAAGCCGGATATGCTAAATCCAAAAATTGTCCCTAGACCTTGATCAAAGCCTCACCCAGCATCCCCACCATCAGCCCCTCTGTCTTTTCTAAAGCGACAACTACACTAAATATTCCGGCCTTTTTGGCAAAGTAGGGGAGTATGGGTTTTGTCTTTCCCAAAAACTTTTCATCTATAGATATCAGTGAAATTTCCATCTCCTTCTCATCCTTAAATTTAGGCAAATCAGCCTGATCAATCTCAAATTCAAAATAAAAAGAAGAAGAATCAAGTATTTTAAAAGGAGAAGAGGCCGGAGAGACATAAAGACCGGCGACAATATCACTATCATCAATAATGACTCCATTAAACCCGTTTCAAAATTCATTTTAACCTCTAATTAGGACAATTATTAATGCTAGGTAGATGAATGCTTTAAATGATGACATGGTAAATTCTTGCCTTAATCTACATCGTTTAAATGATTTTAACCAACCCAAAAGTCTTTCAATTGTAAAACGAGTGTCATAAAGTGTTTGTTTTAGCTTGAACCTTGGACCAATTTTTCTAATTTTGAAACGGGTTTAATTAGTCAAGCAATCAGTCTAAAAAAAGGTCAACACACCGCCAATCAACGAGCCAAATATACCCAATATCCCATTAAATGTTGACACAGCCAAAATTTTGTCAGCCGGTAAACCCAACGACGAGAAAAAATATACAAACAAAGTTTCCCTCGCCCCAAAACCAGCCACCGATATTGGCAACACCAAAATTAGTGCAATTATTGGCATAAAAATTAATACATCCAGCAAATGTAAATCGAGTCCAAAAATTATGGCGATAAACCAGGTTGTCGCCATCCATAATGGCTCGGAAATTAAGCATAATCCAAAAACCAAAATCAAATCACTTTTAGTAGCCCGTCGCAATAATCCCACAATTTCCGCCAACTTTTCTAATTTTTTAAACCTCTTTATTAACATTTCAAAGTCGATAATAAAAGCCAAACAATAAAAAACAACTAACCCAAAATTTAAAGAACCAAACACAATCCATAAATAATTTGGGAATGTGTAGCCAAACAATTTTCCAAAACAAATCGCCACCAAGGCCACAAAACACAAAGCCGTAAAACCAATCACCCTATCGAGCAACACACTTCCCACAAACCTCGTCTTTGAAATATTGGGGTATTTTTTTAACAGCGCCGTCCACTTAATTAAATCACCAGCAAAAGGAGTCGGGAAAAACAACCCATAAAAACCACCCAAATATATGGCCTTGGTAAAGGCCAAAACATCAGTAAAAGTTACCCTTACTAATACCAAGGTCGCCCATCGCCAACCACCCAATATCATTATGGGAAATAAATACAACAACAGCGATGGTATCACCCACCAAGGTACCGAAATAATATCCTTACCCAGGGCGACAATATTTACTTTTTGAAACGCAAAATAAAGTAATATTAGCGAAAATAAATATCGAGTAACTTTTGCCGTCAAAATTTTTTTCCACATATATTCATCTATAATATACTAAAATGAAAAAAATTTTGTTACTGACTCACGTTTCCCCCCCCGCCGTTGACGGTGGATCACGAGTAATTGTTAAAACGGCAGAATATTTAAAAAAAATCGGACACCAAACCCTATTAATCTCTAGTAATGCCTATTCCACCGATAATTTCACTCATCACTATCGCGCTACAGCTCCATCGCGCCATCGCGCTATTTTGCTCCCTGTCTACACGATTTTTCATAAACCTCTAAAATTAATATCCAAAATTTTTCCCATTATTAGTGTTTTTGCCAAAGGTCCAATATTTAAAATTATCCCTTTTCTCCATACTCTGTTATCGGTTATCAGATATCGTCCTGATTTAATCATTGCTGGACCATTGCCCACCACCATTGTTCTCTACGCCCGTTTTATAAAATTCGTAATTCGTAATTGTAAATTAATAATTGTTCCCTGTTATCATCCCACCGACCCCGATTTCCACAACAAACTATTATTAAATACCCTAAAATCAGCCGACTACATTTGGACACTGACCGACTTTGAAACAAATTACTTTAATAAAAATTTAAATATCCCAAAATCTAAATTACTAAATATTGGCAACGGTATTGATCCATATCTTCTCACCGCAGCGCCATCGCGCCATCGCGCTAACGTGCTATTGTATATCGGTTCTCTCGCTCAACATAAAAATATTGAAAGTCTAATTGCAGTCCACCAACAATTATTATCTAAATTCCCCAAATTAAAGCTAATCATCGCCGGTCAAAAAACTCTCTATTACCCCCATCTCCAACCACTTTTAAAACTACCTAATATAAAAGTTATTTTCAACTTTAAAACTAACGCACTATCACGCCTTCTAGACCACAGTTCTATTCTAGTTTCTCCCTCCACTCAAGAAAGTTTTGGTCTAACTCTAATCGAAGCCTGGGCCAGAAAAACGCCTGTAGTTACATCAGATATTCCCGCATCTTCCGAATTAATAAATAAAAGCAAGGGAGGATTAATTGGACTTAACAATATTGAAACTCTGTTGCTCAACCAACCACTATCCCAAAAACTAGGTCAAAACGGCTATAATTATGTCAAAGCCAACTATCTGTGGCCCAATATTGTCAACAAATTATGTCAAAAATTACTGTAACTCTCATCATTGTTTTTATCTCTATTATTATTTATCTCTATTTTCCCAAAAAATTGCCATCTAAAATTATTAAAATAAACAATCAAGAATTTTCGCTAGAAATTGCCAATACTATCAGCCAACTATCAAAAGGTTTGAGCAGACGAACAAATTTATGTGACAATTGCGGTATGTTATTTGTTTTTCCTCATCCTCAAATTCTCTCATTTTGGATGAAGGACACCTTCATTCCCCTTGATATGATTTTTATCGACCAAAACAAAAAAATAGTCAATATTATTACCGCCACAGTGGGGGATTTGTCCCTCAAAAAAAGCATATCACCCGCCCTTTATTGTCTTGAGTTAAATGCTAGCACTGCCACTAAACTAAATTTAAAGTCAGGAGATATTTTAGAATTATGAATTTCAGCATCATCATCCCTAATTTAAACGGCGCCAAATTTTTAGTCAATTGCTTGCCTTCACTTATTACTTCTCTAAAACCTCTACTAAAAAATCATCCATTTGAAATTATTTTGGTTGACAATGCTTCAACAGATGACAGTATTTCATTATTTAAAAAAATATTCAATTCATCAGAAATTAGAAACTTTAAATTTGAAATTATACAAAACAATTTTAACCATGGTTTTGCCCCTTCTATTAATCAAGGTATTTCTAAATCGAGTTACGAATGGGTAGTTTTACTTAACAACGACATTGTAATTAGTCCCGACTGGTTTACCAAAATTATTGCCCAAATAAAATTAAATAAAGATAAATATGCCGTCTATTGTGGCACTATCTTAACCGCCGATGGCGCCAAATACGAATCCTCCGGCCTAAATTTCAACTACAAAGGAAAATGTCAAAACATCAATAACGGCCTCCCATTTCTTGCCAACGCGCCAACGCGCCAACGCACTAGTTTACCTATTTGGGGTTCTTCCGCTGCATTAGTCATTTATAACAAAAAAATATTAAATACTATTGGTGGGTTTGATAACGACTTTTTTGCCTACGAGGAAGACGTCGATGTTGCTCTTCGTCTTCAACTTCTAAATCATAAAACACTTCTAGTACCCAACGCCATCAGTTACCACTTTGGTGGGGGAACCTCATCAAAAATGGGGAATTTTCGTCAAATAATGGATACCAAAAATTGGTTTTATATAATTATCAAAGACTATCCAATGTCAATAATTTTAAAATATCTACCGCAAATTTTTGTTGAAAGACTACGCAATTTATCTGGCCTGATCAAATCTACCCCTATCCACCAGCTACCGCAATCTTTAATAAAAAGTTATGGCCAAGTGTTGATATACTTACCCCAGATGTTATATAAACGTCACAAATTTCAGAAACTCTCCTCCCTGCCGCCAGGCAGGGCCTAATTGCTTTTCAAAATTAAAAATTTGACATTTTAAATTGATTAAAAATTTTACCTGCCTACTGGCGAGGCAGAAATTAAAAATTTAATTTTATGATAATCGGCATTGATGTTTCCTCTATTATGTATGGCACAGGTGTCGGCAACTACACCCTAAATCTCGTCGCAAACTTGCTCAAAATCGACAAAACTAATCAATATAAATTATTTTTTAGTTCTCTACGCCTTCCACTACCGTTAGAAATAAAAAAATTTTCTGCTTACCCCAATGTCAAAATTTATACATTTAAATTACCTCCACTCGCCCTAGATTTTTTGTGGAATCGTCTCCACATTTTACCCATCGAATTTTTTATCGGCAAATGCGACATCTTTCATACCTCTGATTGGACCCAACCACCCACTCTCAAAGCCAAAACCCTGACAACTATTCACGACCTTGTTCCTTTTCTCTATCCCCATTGGTCTCATCCCAAAAATATAGCCACCCATAATCGCAAAATGAAGTGGGCAATCAAACAATGCTCAAAATTTATTTGCGTTTCACAAAGTACTCAAAAAGACTTACAACAAGTATTTCCCCAAATTAACCCCCAACAAATTACCGTCATTTACGAAGCCGCCGAAAAAAAATACGCCGATTTTTTAAAATTATCAACTGCAGTCCAAAATCAAAAGAAAAATAAAATAAAAAATTTATATGATTTAGATAAATATGTTTTAGTCCAAGGGACTCGTGAACCACGTAAAAATCTACTCAATTTGTCTCTCGCTTTTGAAAAATTTATCAAATTACACCCTAAATCCAAAATTGTCTTGGCCATTACTGGCAAAAGTGGTTGGGGCCAAGAAGTCGAATCAAAATCTGGCCATATTAAAATATTAGGCTATATCCCAGAAAAAGATATAGTTGCCCTTCATGCCTCGGCTATATTATTGGCCACTCCATCTTTTTACGAAGGCTTTGGTTTACCACTTGTCAAATCTCTTTGCGTTGGTGTCCCGGTTTTAGTTAGCCAAAATACTTCACTTTCCGAAATAGCCGGTAATGCGGCCATATTAGTTAACCCAAATTCCACTGACTCGATTTATTTGGCTTTAGAAAAAATCCTCACCAATTCTCATCTCTATCAAAAACTTTCCCACAACGCCATAATTCAATCCAAAAAATTCTCCTGGCTCACCACCGCCAAACAAACCCTAAATATCTACAAAATAATTTACAATGATTTAATTTAAAAATTAATTAATTAAATATTTTAAATTGATTAAAAATTAAAAATTGTAAATTAAAAA
>MNZO01000011.1 GCA_001873665.1 Candidatus Shapirobacteria bacterium CG2_30_35_20
TATTGTAATTTCGGCAGTAGCAATGGTGAGTTATGCTGGGGCAGGGAAAAAAGCTCGTGATTCGCGACGGATTGCTGATTTGGAAAAAGTACGTTTGGCGTTGGAAATGGTGCGACAAGTGGGAAACACTTATCCGACGACGGCTAGTGTGCACACAGTGCTGGTGCCAACTTATTTACAGTCGTGGCCAACTGGACCCAAAGGTGTTGGAGATACTTATGGTTATACTCGGGGAGCAACAAATTATACATACACCATTGATGCGGTGATGGAAGATTTGGGGTCAACAAACATGGCGGGAAATATTTATCGAGTAACAAACCTATAAAATAAATTTACAATTTGAAATTTTTAATTTGAAATCAATTTTAAATTCGTAAATTATATAATTTTAAATTAAAGAATTGATTAAAAATTTTAAATTGAAAATTAAAAATTGTTTCCTTGGCTTTACATTGATTGAGTTAATGGTGGTGATAGCCTTGGTGATTATTTTTGCTGGTAGCGGGGTGGTCTATCTTAATAATTTTAATGTCAAACAAAAACTAGACAAGGCTAAGGCAGAGGTAGTGTCAATGGTAAAAATGTCACAGAATTACGCTAAAATAAAGCAAACCCCAGTTGGCAACAGTGATGAAGTAAGATATGTGAGATTGCGGAAAAATGGATCAAACATTGAAGCAGATATAAATGGCATCGGGACGACCTATTTTTCCAGTAATATTACTGACAATGGTTTAACAATAACTTTCGATAATTTATATTTTTGGGGAGGATCGGGACAATTGTCGAGTGATGTCAATGGAACTTTTTTGGGGCCAACCGATAAGGTCAATATTACAATAACTTTAAATCAGGGAATATCAGAAACGAGGGTGGTGGTTATAAATTCATTGGGGGGAGTAGAATGAAGGGTCAGGGAATAGTTGAGGCGGTGTATTCAGTGGGGGTTTTGGGATTAATGTTGACAGGGGTGGTGATTTTAATTTTAATGACAGTGGCCTCCAAAAAAAGTGATTTTGATCGAAAAAAAGCCACCGAATTGGGAACACTGGTGATGGAAGAACAGGTTGATAATAGTAAAAATAATATTAATAGTTTTTGGGAATTAATAAATATTTCTGGTAAAACAAAAGTAGAATTTACTGGTTTTAGTTATTCGATTGGTTTTACCAATGTTACGGGTAATGCCAATTATCCGAATTGTGGGGTGGGAGTAACAAATTGTACGGAGGTATCGGTAAAAGTCGATTGGTTGGGCAAAAATCCTCAATCAATGTATTTTAATCGTTTTTTTAGTAAGTATGGGAATTAAAATTAATTACGAATTAAAAATTACGAATTACGAATTTTTGAAATTAAACATTTAAAATTATAAATTGATTAGAAATTTGAAATTAGAAATTAGAAATTTTTCTCGAGGTTTTACTTTAATTGAAATGGTGGTGGTGTTGGGGATATCGGTTATTTTGATGACGGCTGTAGGTGGAGTAATGACGTCTTCGTTTAAGGCAAAAAATAGTACATTGGTACGAGAAATAGTGCAAAATGAGGCCAAATTGGTGATGGATCAGCTGAAGAAGAATGTCTTTGATGCTGGGGTTAATACTGATGATTTTTTTTGTCCGATTGGGGTGGGGACATCGATATCTTTTAATACCAAAAGTGATGGTAAGACATATTTGACGTGTTATGAGGGAGTGAAAATAGCCTCAGAATCGGCGAATGGTGATTTTTTGCTGACTAACAGTGGGGTGTCTGTTCGTAACTGTGATAGTTTTGTAACTTGTCAAAAAAACAGTGATTTAAAAGTGATGAGGGTTGATTTTAATTTAGATATGGGGATAACGGGGGGGACAGGTGATCAATTTTGGACGTTTGTGTCCAAGGTGACAGTGAGGTAACATTTACTCAGTTACCAAAACAGAAAAAGAATTGATAAAATTACTAAAGAATAGTGATTGGTTATTAAATATTTAATATTTTATTTTGTCACAATACATAATTAATGGTGGGACACCTCTAAATGGTGAAGTATTTATCAGAGGAGCTAAAAATGCTAGCTACAAACAAATAATTGCTTCGATGTTGACTGATGAGCCGGTTGAATTGATAAATATACCTCAAATTTCCGATGTTAGAATTACGGCAAGTATCGCTTCTCACTTAGGGGCAAAAATAAATGAGATTGGCGAGCATGGAATAACTATACAAACACAAAATATTACTAGTTCCGAAATTCCCAGTGGTACTGGAGAAAAATCGCGAACCTCTTTTATTTTTACAGGACCTTTGCTGGCACGAGTTGGTCAAATTACATTTCCTTCACCCGGGGGTGACAAATTAGGGAAGAGACCACTTGATCGTTTGTTTGCTTGTCTAAAACAGATGAATGTTGAAATTGTTCCAAATGAAAATTCTTATATTTTAAAAACTACTGGATTAATAGGAACAGATTATACTTTTCCCAAACCATCACATACCGTTACCGAAGTTGTATTAATGACGGCGGTAATGGCAAATGGGGAAACAATTATTCGTAATGCCGCGATTGAACCAGAAATTGATGATTTAATCGAATTACTAAATTTGATGGGATCAAAAATTAAACGAGACAAAAAAAATCCTTCAATCATTTATATTTCCGGTGTGACAAAATTACATGGTACGACACATCAAATAATTTCTGACAGAAATGAAGCCGTCACCTTTGCTTGTGCCGCACTCAGTACACGCGGATCAGTTAGTATTTTGCGAATTAATCCTCACACAATTAGTACTTTTCTAAAAATAATTGAAAAAATGGGGGCAAAAATTAATTGGGGAAAAGACGAGGTTTTAATTTCGTGGGTAAAGCCACTGATGGCGACATCAATTGAAACTGAACCAGAGCCAGGATTTATGACTGATTGGCAGGCAGTATTTAGCCTGGTGTTAACTCAGGCAGTTGGTGTAAGTAGCGTAATTGAACGTGTTTATCCCAACCGATTTCAACATATAAAACTACTAAACCAGATGGGGGCAAAAACTAAATTTTTCCAACCAGAGATCAATAACACTTTGAATTATTATCATTTTAACCCTGAAAGTGATAAACCTGAATATTTTCATGGTGTCAAAATTTATGGACCGGCAAAATTATTACCGACCAAATTGGTTGTTTCAGATCTTCGAGCGGGGGCGACATCTACTTTAGCTGCCTTGACAGCTCAGGGTAAATCAACGATTGAAGGAGTTGAATTTATTGAGCGAGGTTATGAAAAACTAGCCGAAAGATTGAAATCATTGGGAGCAGATATAAAATATATAAAAACAAAATAAAAGTTAAATATACAGTAATGTCCCTTGTTGACAATGGTTGTAGTGTTTTGTATTATGGAGATGAGAGTAACTCTTATCTCGGTTAAACATAATTAATATGGATAGTTTAATAACGAAGTTATTTCAAACATCAAAAACAGTTTTTACTTGTAAAGACTTGGCTTTGGTTTGGGATGATGCCAATAGCAATAATTTGAATTCAAAGATTGCATATTATGTCAAACAGAAAAAAATAATTAGATTGACACGAGGGGTATATGTAAAATATGCTAAATATGATCCAAAAGAATTAGCTACAAGTATATATATACCGTCGTATATTAGTTTTGAAACTGTACTTCGTGAGGCTGGTGTTATTTTTCAGCACTATGACACTATTTTTGTGGCTTCAAAATGGCCCAAAACAATGGTGGTGGGTGAGACAAATATTACATTCAGAAAATTAAAGAATATTGTTTTATATAATTCCACTGGAATTGTGAATAAGGATAATTTTAGTATTGCGACGGTAGAGCGGGCATTTTTGGACATGATTTATTTATTTTCAAATCAATATTTTGATAATTTAGATAAAATAGATTGGGAAAAATGTAGAGAAATTGTAAAAATATATAATAATAAACAACTGGTTTTGAGATTAAATGAATATCAAAAAAAATATGCTAAATAAATCAAAACATCAATTGGTAATGGGTCAAATTTTAAAAGATATTTATAGTGATATTTCGATTTCTTCGCTGTTGGGATTTAAAGGTGGAACGTGTTGCTATTTTTTCTACGATTTACCACGATTTTCAGTTGATTTGGATTTTGATTTGTTGATAGTAAATGAAGAGAATAAACAGAAAGTTTTTGACAAAATCGTTGGTATTTTAGGTAAATACGGTGAGATTAAAGATAAGCATATCAAACATTTTACGATTTTTGTGTTGCTTTCGTACGGTGATGCTGACCATAATATTAAGATAGAAATTAATACTCGAGAATTATTGCCAAACATCAGAGAGCAATTTGAGATGAAAGAGTATTTAGGAATCTCGCTGTTGGTAGCCAAGAGGGAATATTTGTTTGCTGGCAAGTTGTTAGCATTGACTTTGAGGGGTGAAGTGGCCATGCGTGATGTATATGATATTTATTATTTTGCTAAAAATTATTGGGGTATTGATGAAAATGTGATTAATATAGTGACTAGTAAGTCATTAATGGAATATTTAAATGATTGTATTATTTTTGTTGAGAAGGTCAATGACAATCAAATTATGAATGGATTGGGTGAGGTGGTGGGGAGTGAAAAAGAGAAGATGTGGATAAAAAATAATTTGAAAAAAGAGACTATATTTATGTTGAAAAGTCGTTTGATGGTGATGAAGTAGGTATACGCACCCCCTACCCCTATAATATTCTCTATTGACTTGGGGGTAAAAAACTACGCTATTGACGATTATGGACAAAAACGTGAATATGTTTATAATTTAAGATATGTCAAATACTTTAGCTTTTTTTAACAAGATCAGCCTGCTTCGTCAAAGATAAACTTATGTTTCAGTTGTTTGATACTGATCGCAGTGTGATTACAAAACATTTGAGAAACATATTTTCCGAAGGTGAACTGGAGGAAAAGTCAGTTAGGGCAAATTTTGCACATACTGAAAGTGAAATAATGATAAAACAATCGTTAGTTTTGTAATCTTAGATAATCTGGTAGAGACTGGAAATATTAAATAATTTTAATACCGGTTCTTTTAATTTCTTGAGCCAAGAAATTATACTTATCATCAAATTCTTCCGGTAAAAATGAGTGAGGTTCAATGAATAAAGATATATGTCCGGCTAATTTGTAGAGTTGTTTAAGGTCTTCGACTCTGTCTCCGGAAAAGTCTGGAGAAACAACGCAAACATCCATGTCACTGGATTGTTTTTCATCTCCCTTAGCTCGAGAGCCAAAAAAATACATTGCTTGAATAGAAATACCATGTTTTCCAATTTCATCAGCAAATCGACGTAATGTCTGGTAATAATTATTGGGACTCATTTTAATCCCTCCTCAAACTTACTCCACAGATTTTGGCAGATATTTTGCCATTTTGCAGTGTATTCTAAAGTTGCTTTTTTATAAAATTTATATTTGTAGTCATCGTATCTAGTGTTGATATTAAAAGTATTAATTTCAGCTAAATAATCGTATTCTGTTTCATTTAAATTAAATCCTGCATCTTGGGCTAATTTAATTAAATTGTGGGTAAAAATAATTTCTTTATCTCTAGTAATCAGTTGAGATTTTAAAATTTTTTCTAGGGCTAGACCCCAAACGAATAAACACCAATCATAGTGTTTGGTTTTGAAAAAGTCGGTAGCATCAGAAGCATTCTTCTTGGCGCTATTCCACCAAAATTTTGATTTTTCAATTTTATCCATTTAAATATTTTACCATGGTATTAGAGAGAGAGGATATTTTTAATTGTGTAAAATTAACCAAACACGTCATTATGACGTAGAAAATCATACACATCCCCTACACCCTATAATATTACCTAATGATTGAATAATTCACTTTTTGTGGTAAATTACATAAAATACAAAACAATGACAAATGAACAGTTAACCAAAATAAAACAGGAAACCTGGAATCTTGCTTCGTGCATACAAGAAAGAAGTGATTTGGTTGCCGAGATTTTTCCTGCAGGGTTAGATGCAAAATGTCAATCCCTAAGT
>MNZO01000043.1 GCA_001873665.1 Candidatus Shapirobacteria bacterium CG2_30_35_20
CACGGGTGGCGCCGACTTTTTGAATTAAATTTATATTTTGTAATTTCTTTATATCGTAATGGAGGGTTTTGGGGTTGACGTTGGCAAAACGGCGTTGTAAAAAATCAAAGGAACAATTTGGATGATCGGAAATTATGTTTAGAATTTCTTGACGGCGAAATGGCAGAGATTTATCAGTATGTGCTGGATTTTGCAACTGTTTTAAAATTGATTTGGCTGTAGTAACTAGTGATTTTAAAAAATATTCGATAAATTCGGTCATATCAGAACTAGGTTCGAGGGCATAATAATAAGCTTGTCGATGATTATCGGTATATTCTTCAAAATGAATTAGACCACGTAAATGATAATTGTTTTGTTTTAAAATGTAGGCGGAAATTAAACGACCAGCACGGCCATTGCCATCAGCAAAAGGATGGATTTTTTCAAATATAAATTGAGATATGGCGGAAATTATGGTGGGGTGGTCATTTAAATTATTTAAATAATTGACAAATTCTTGCATTAAGTCGGGAACTTTAAAAAATGGTGGAGCGAGGTGAATGGCGTTACCATTTTGGTCAAAGATAGCCCAAGGTTCTTGGCGAAACTTGCCGGCCATGGGTGACAGATTTTGCATAGTTTTTAAATGCAAATCTTTGATTAATTCCAAAGATATCGGTTTATTATTTTCTGATTGATAGATAAAATTGTAGGCTTTGTGTAAATTTTTGACTTCGACTTGATAGATATCGTCTGATTCGTTATCAATGATTTCTGAGATTTCTGAAGGGTGGAGTGGATTGCCTTCAATTCGTGCCGAATATAAGGCACTTTTTAACCTTGAATCACGACGAATTTTTTCCTCTACCTCGGGGATGGTTTTTAGATTATCAAAATTAATTTTGATGGATTCCAATTCTATTAGATACTTTTCGATGTCTTTTGACTTAGTGAAGTGATACGAAATCATTAGAATATATTAGAAGATGTTAGATGATATTGGAAGATGTCAAAATAACTAACTTATAGCTGGATAATGACATTTTTTCCATTTCTTTTTTGACCCACACCAACAGGGGTCGTTGCGGCCGAGAGCCGGTCCCGAACGAGATTGCTTCGTCGGAAGACCTCCTCGCAATGACGATTCGTTTACGCCACGACGACCTTCGGTGGCGTTGGTGGGTACAGAAACTGGGGTGGCAATGGGTTCGAGGCGGAAAAGCATTCGTGATAAATTTTGCTCAAACTTGGTCATGAGATTTTGAAACATTTCAAAACCCTCTTTACGATATTCGATTAATGGATCTTTTTGGGCATATCCACGAAGTCGAACGCCATCACGTAGGTCGTCTAGTGCTGTCAAATGTTCTACCCATAATGGATCGAGTGTCTCGATAATGGCATAGGCAATAATATCGTTACCGATATTGTCACCAAAATACGATTGACGTTGTTGCCATTGATCAAGTAATAAATTTAATAATAATTCTGGTTTATTTTCAGTTGCTTCAATCTTTTTCTCAAGCTCTTGTCGATCATGTGGAGACATTGGTAAAATTTCGGAAAATTCTAAAGCAATGGTTTCGGGACTACTAAGTTCATTGGCAATACGGGCAGTTTCTTTGATTAAAACTTTTTTAATTTCTTCAAAATTATTTTGAGGACTTTCTTTTGCGTTCTGCAAAGTGCCGTCCCTTAGAGTATAAATAATTTTACGTTGTTTGTTGATGACATCATCGTATTCAACCAAGGATTTCCGAGTGTCAAAGTTGTAACCTTCAACTTTGACCTGAATTTGTTCCAAAACTTTGGAAACAAGAGGATGAGTTAATGCCTCATTTTCGGGCATATTAAATCGAGTCATAAGAGAGGAAATATTTTCACCACCAAAAATTCGCATCAAATCATCATCGAGAGCAACATAAAATTGGGAATAGCCTGGATCTCCTTGACGACCACCACGACCTCGAAGCTGATTATCAATCCGACGAGATTCGTGACGTTCAGTACCAATAACAAACAAACCACCTAATGCTAAAACATCATCGTGTTCTTTTTGCCAAACATCTAGTGGCAATTGGTCCTTGGGACCACCAAGAACAATGTCGACTCCTCGACCAGCCATATTAGTGGCAACGGTGACTGCACCTTTACAGCCAGCTTGAGCAATAATTTGGGCTTCAGATAAATGATTCTTGGCATTTAATACCTGATGTTTGACCCCTTTATTTTTTAACATGGAAGAAATTATTTCATTCTTTTGAATACTAGTAGTTCCAATCAAAACCGGTTGTCCTTTGGCGTGTAAATTGGCGATAGTAGTGGCAATGGCAGCATATTTGGCCTGCTGGTTTTTGTAGATTAAATCTTGAGTATCAATTCGCCGAACGACTTGGTTGGTGGGAATAGTAACAACTTCCAGATTATAAATCTTACGAAATTCCTCGGCCTCGGTGGCGGCAGTACCAGTCATACCGGCTAATTTGTCATATAATCTAAAAAAATTTTGAAAAGTGATGGTAGCCCATGTTTGAGATTCTTGTTGGACTTTGACGTTTTCTTTGGCTTCAACAGCTTGATGAAGACCGTCAGACCACCGCCGACCATTCATCAAACGGCCAGTAAATTCATCGACAATTATTATTTCTCCGTCCTTAATAACATAATCTTTGTCTTTGTGAAATAAGGTTTGGGCCTTGATGGCATTTTCTATATAGTGAATAGTTTCAAACGATTCCTCATACAAATTGCCGACATTTAGGATATTTTCAACTTTACGGATACCAAATTCTGAGAGGGTGGCTGATTTTGATTTTTCATCGATAATATAGTCTGTGGGTTGTAAACTTTGGACTATTTTGGCAAAAGTATAGTATTTATCGACAGACTGTTGATTAGGAGAAGAAATAATAAGTGGGGTACGGGCCTCGTCGATTAAAACAAAGTCTACTTCATCAACAATGGCAAAATTGAAATTTGGTCGTTGAACTTTTTGCTCAAAATTTTTGACCATATGATCGCGAAGATAATCAAAACCAAATTCATTGTTAGTTCCATAGGTAATATCGGCCAAATAAGCTTCGCGACGTGAGATGGGTTTTAAATGTAAAAGTCGAGTGTCAACAGAATTGACTGACGATGTAAATTCGGGATCCAAAATAAACGATTCTTCGTGAACGATGGCTGAAGTTGTCAACCCCAGTAATTTTAGGGCACGGGGATACCAACCAGCACCAACCCGAGTTAGATAATCGTTGGGAGTAATAATATGAACACCTTTGCCGGAGATTGCATTTAAATAGGCGGGGAAAATAACGGAATGAGTTTTACCCTCACCAGTTCTTTGTTCGGCGATAGCACCACGGTGGAGGACAATGGCAGCCATTAACTGGACATCGTAGGCACGCTCACCAATAGTGCGGAATATGGCTTCACGACAGACAGAGTAGGCTTCCAGGAGAATATCATCTAAACTCTCACCTTTAGATAGACGATTTCTAAATTCGGTGGTTTTGTTGGTTAGCTTTTCATCAGAAAGTTTTTTTATTTCCTCTTCAAAAGAATTTATTTTATCGACAATAGGTTTTAGGGAATTTATTGATTTTTTATTTTCGTCGAAAAAAGATTTTAGAAAAGAGAGCATATATGTATTATTGCATAATAACCAATAACCAAATCACAAGAAACAAACAAATTTCAATTACCAATCACCAAAATTACAAACTGTTTGATTGTTGGGATTTGAAATATTGGTAATTGTTTGGAATACTTGGTTATTGTTTCTTGGTTATTAGATTTAATTGTAAATTGCAACCCCCCTGCCTCGATAAATCGAGACAGGGATGGGATGGCTCCTCTAGCTAAGTGTGGGTATAGTGGCAAAACTAGTAAGGGGAACAAGGCAAGGTGGAATGTTTATCGAGCCGTTAGCTTGTTGACCATTTTCGATAATGGCGAGGACGGCACGGTCGGTAATAACGGTAGCATTTAGAATATGGACAAATTTATTTTCACCATCGATTTTAACCTTGGTGTTTAAACGTCGAGATTGATAGTCGGAACAAGTACTACACGATTGAGTTTCACGATAATTATTTTGACCAGGAAACCAGGTATTGATGTCAAACATCCGTCGATTTGGTTGGGGCAAGTCACCAGTACAACAGTTCACAATTTGGTAATGGAGGCCAAAATCTTGCATAATTTCTTCTTCGATTGCCAACATTTCTTGTTGCATGGCATCGGATATTTTAAAATCGGGGAGGGTAAAAACATTCATTTCGACTTTGTTAAAAAAGTGAACCCGAAAAAGACCGCGGGTGTCTTTGCCATAAGTGCCAGCTTCTCGCCTAAAACACGGCGAAAAGTTGACATACTTAATGGGAAAAATTTTGCTGTCGAGAATTTCGTTACTATGAAAGGGGATTACTGAATGTTCCGATGAAGAAATAAAAATTAGATCATCCTCGGGAATGGAATAGCTGGCATTGAATAAGTTTTTGTTTGAAGTATAGCCACACCCCCATTCGGTTTTGCTTTTAATCATGGTGGGAGGAATCATACCGCGCCAACCCTTGGCAACTAATTTATTGAAGGCATAGAACATAACCGCCATTTCTAAAACTGCACCTTGATTTTTGAAATAGCCAAAACGAGAACCTGATAATTCGCCGGCTTTTTTGACATCTAAAATATCAAGAACTTCACCTAGGTCAATGTGATCCTTGGGAGTAAAATCAAAAACTGGTTTTTGACCAACAGTTTTTATGACTACATTGTCATTATCATCCTTACCTACGGGAACATCAGTGGCACAGATATTGGGGATTTCCTCAAGTAAATTATTTAATTCAGCACTCGAATTTTTTAATTTATCTCCAATAACTTTTAATTCTTCTTTAATTTTGGTGGCTGATTTTAATTGTTCGTTAGTTGGCTTACCTTTGATGTCTTTGCTGATTTTATTTTGATCAGCGCGAAGTGTTTCTACTTGTTTTTGAGTCTCACGATTGGCCGAATCTAGGGCAATAAGTTGATCAATAACTGCAATATCTTTGCCACGGTTTTGGAGATTTTTTTTGACTATTTCTGGATTTGTCCTGAGTAAATTTATATCTATCATTTTTGTTATTTAATATCTAAATGCGTCGATTTTGTGAGGGGTGATTGGCGCGTCTATAACCCCGTCGTAGAGGAGATAGAAGTGATGCGAAAATTTTGTTTTTGCATTTAGATGAGATAGTCTATCGCAAAAACGTAGGAAATATAATGGATCAAAGTTGTTCAATCTCCCCCTAACCCCCTCTTTGACAAGAGGGGGAATTATTTATTTATAGATTTATTTCTGTAGCGATACCTTGCATTGAAGTTAGGCAAATTTCAATGAATTTGTCGATGGGGAGATTTAGTCCCAAAGGGTTGGCACATTGAGCAACTTCGTCTCGGCGTGTGCCGGCGGCGAATTTGGGTTCTTTTAAAAATCGTTTTAAAACTGAGGATACTTTGACCGATGATAATTTTCGATCAGGGTAGACAAAGGCCACAGCAGTGATTAAACCGGTTAATGAGTCAGCGCAAAAAATTGACCACTTGGCCTTGCTATCCATTTTAATATTTTGATGGGCATCATGGCTTAAAATTATTTGTTGAATAGTGTCGTTTATTTCTAATCCGTATTTTGCTAAAACTTCACGAGTACGGAGTGGATGTAATTCTTTGGTATCACCGGCAAAATCAATATCGTGAATAAGCCCGACAATCCCCCATTCCTCACGAGTTGGCTCACTGGTATCTAATAAATTATTAGCAGAAAAATAATCATAAAGACCTAACATACAGGCTTCGAGTGATAGCGAGTGATTATAAATATTTGTTTCCAAGTTTTGCTTCACCGCATCTTTGAATTTTTGATGATCCATATTTTATATATTAAATTGTTTAATATTAACTATTTTTGAATCTTTGGGGTTAATTTCTGAAGACAACAGCAATAATTCTGAATTACCAAAATGAAAATCTACTAACGCATCTTTCC
>MNZO01000048.1 GCA_001873665.1 Candidatus Shapirobacteria bacterium CG2_30_35_20
GAAGGAATAAATTCAGATTTAATCAATCAACAAATACCTCAGTCAGAAAGATTAACAAAATTAAATCAAATTGCTATTTTTCAGATGAAATCTTTGATTGGAAATTCGTCAATCAAAAAGCTAGAAAAGAATATTTAATTGTTATACTGAAACGTGCTCAAATCCAAATTATTAGATGGTCTTAATTTTAATCAACAAAAAGCCGTACTTCATACCGGTTCCCCACTCTTAATTTTGGCAGGTGCTGGTTCTGGCAAAACTCGTGTCTTAACTCATCGAGCTGCCTATTTAGTCGAGACAAAACAGGCAAATCCCCAAAACTTACTCTTGCTAACTTTTACCAACAAGGCCGCAGGAGAGATGAAAAATCGGATGGGTGAAATTTTGTCATCTACGATCTATAATCCACAATCGAATTCCCTCTTTGCCGGTACCTTTCACTCTTTTTCTTGTCGGCTTCTTCGTAAATACGGTCTCAAGATTGGCATTGAGAGTAATTTTACTATTTATGATAGTGACGATTCGGAAAATTTAATCCGTACTCTTTTATCCGACACCCACTACACCCCTCAAGAATTCAAAATTTCATCGTTAATGTATTACATCGAAAATTGTAAAAACAATTTTATAATGCCCGAAATTGCTGCCACTGCCGCCTCTGGCTTTTGGGAATCAGTTGCCGCCAAAATTTATGTCAAATATCAACTAGCCCTCCGCAAAAATCAGGCGCTAGATTTTTCCGATTTAATTTTCCAAGCGACGCAATTATTAACTAATGACAAAAAATTAACCGAACAAATCAACAATTTGTACAAATATATTTTGGTCGACGAATATCAAGATACCAATCAGACTCAGTATTTATTAACCAAGTTACTAGCCGGGCCCAATCGTCAAATTACCGCTGTCGGTGACGCTTCTCAAAGTATTTATGGCTGGCGCGGGGCTGATTACAAAAACTTAACGGCGTTAACCCGTGATTTTCCCGAGACCACTGTTATAAATTTGGAACAAAATTATCGCTCCACTCAAACAATTTTAAATGCCGCCAATGGCATTATCTCCCAAAACAAAAATCACCCCGTATTAAAATTATTTACACTCCGTAGTTCTTTAGAACCAATTCATTTGTATATTGCCAACGATGAAATTGATGAGGCCAATTATGTTTGTCAAAAGATTAAAGATTTGGAAAGTCGGGGACTCGCCTACAAAGACATCGCTGTCTTGTACCGCATGAATTCACAATCGCGGGTGGTTGAAGAACAATTTTTAAAAAATAATATTCCCTATGTTTTAGTTGGTGGTCTCAGGTTTTATGATCGGGCCGAGGTCAAAGATATTTTGGCCCATATTCGTTACGTCTATAATCGTAAAGATGACCTATCTTTGGGTCGTTTGTACAAATCAATGGGCAAACGTCGTACCGAATCTTTTGTTGGTGGCATCGATACTATCGACAAAAATTCTGATTCAATCGATGTTTTAAATAGCGCTCTAAATTTATCAAATTATATGTCCAAGTTTGATTCCACCGATGAGGATGATGCCAGGCATATTGATAACATTGATGAACTAAAATCAGTTGCCTCCAATTTTCCCCAATTGTCAGATTTTTTGGAAAATGTCGCTTTGGTCCAAAACGAATATTCATTACAAGAAAAAAACAAAGATAAAACCAAACAAACCGGAGTTAGACTTATGACCATTCATGCCAGCAAAGGCCTGGAATTTGACGCCGTCTTTGCCATTGGTTTTGAAGAGGGGCTATTACCTCATTCGCGAAGCAGTATGGATGCGCCGCAGGTCGAGGAAGAACGACGTTTGTGTTATGTCGCCATTACTCGGGCCAAAGATTTTCTCTATATCACCTATACCACCCATCGCCTCCAGTTTGGCAAATCAAGTTATAGCCAAGTCTCTCGTTTCCTCGCCGACATCCCCCAAGATCTATTGAAAAACGATTTTATTTCACAAATAAAAGACAGTGATGAATTAGTTTACGACAGTAGTGATTATTGATAATTATTTACGCATTTTTTTAGCAATGTTTTCTGGTAAAGCAGTTTGATCAGTTGGCAATCCTTCATGAGCATTATTTGAAATTCGTGAAACTGTTATTGCGATATCTATGTCAATTCCTTCGTTTCCCCAATTTCCTTTGGCAAGATTTACCAATGCTGTCAAATAATCATTTCCTCTACCGATTGGAACTTGTTCGATGTTTTCATATCCCAGTTGATTAATTTGATTTATTGCCTGCTGTTGAGAAAAGCTACTCATATGTCAGTCTCTCTCTCTCTCTGCTTTATTTGTCAAATTGTATTTGCTATAATAAACCAATCACTAAGCTAAACCTCTCCATTTCTGTAACAGGACCTGGAGGTTTTTTTGGTGTATGATTAATTTAAATAAAATAACCAAGAAACAATAACCAAGTGCTCCAAACAAATTTCAATAACCAATGATCAATAATTCAAACCAAAATACAAATAATAAATTTGATTTAGAAGCAAGGACTTTAGAATTTGCCAAAAAAGTAGTTAGATTGTGTTTTAAATTAGAAAACAATGTTGTAAATCATAAATTAATTGACCAGTTAGTTAGATCAAGTGGTTCTATTGGTACAAATTATCGAGAAGCTAACGATTCTTTAGGTAAAAAAGATTTTTTAAACCGATTGAGAATTTCTCGTAAAGAAACAAAGGAGACAATTTTTTGGCTAGAATTAGTTTTGGAAGCTAATCCAAATATAAAAAATGAAATTGATTACCTGATTGATGAAAGCACGCAAATCCGAAATATTTTATCTGCTATTATAACTAAGGTTAATATAAAAAATGCATAATTTTATTTCGTTTGAAATTTGTAATATTGGTAATTGGTTATTGTTTGGAATACTTGGAATTTGGTTATTGGTTATTTTTAGAAATTTTTCTTAAATTTATGTTTGATATTTTTGTGATTGGTAATTGGTTATTGTTTGGAATACTTGGAATTTGGTTATTGGTTATTGGTTTAATATGATTACTCGCATTTTATACAACGAAGAAAAAGAACAATATGACAAAGTTGTCACCCATCCACTTCAAACCTGGTCATGGGGGGATTTCCAGATAGGGGAAGGGCACAAAGTTTATCGTCTTGGTGTTTTTGACCAACAAAAACTAATTTCTGGTTATACTGTCTCTTTTCATACTTTACCCAAACTAAATTACACTGTCGGTACTCTTTTACGTGGACCTAAAATTGATGACGACATGATCAAAAACATCACCAAAATTGCCCAAGACGAAAATGCCATTTTTGTTAAATTTGAACCAGATGTCATCCAAAAAATTTATGACCAAAATTTAAATTTAGACAAAGAATTCTCAGTCGACACCAATTTCCCCTCTTTAGTTATTTCCCCCAAAGTTGCCTTTTATCCCCATTCATTTATTATCGATTTGACCAAAACTGAAGAAGAACTTTTGGCTAATATGTCGACCAAGACGCGCTACAACATAAAACTCGCCAACCGCCACAATGTGACTGTTTCTCGGGAAACTCACGACCAAGGTTTTGAAATATATTTAAGTCTTCTAATGGATACAACCAAACGCCAAGGTTTTTATTTGCACACCGAGTCTTATCATCGACATTTATGGGAAAAATTAAAAAATACTGGATTGTGTGAAATTTTTATTGCTAGTCACGAAGGTGAAGTTTTAGCTGCCTTTATGCTTTTTAAAAAAGGTGACAGACTTTTTTATCCTTATGGTGCTTCGCTCGATAAAAAACGTGAAGTTATGGCTCCAAATCTATTGATGTGGGAGGCAATTAAATATGGTAAATCGTTAGATTTAAAATCTTTTGACACTTGGGGTTGTCTAAGTCCCAATGCCAAAGAAGGCGAACAGGGTTTTGGCTTTCATAAATTTAAACAAGGTTATGGTGGCACTCTCGTCCAATTTATGGGAACTTACGATTTGGTTATCAACCCCACTCTATATAAAATATACAACACCGTTGATAAATATCGTTGGATTTTCCTCCGCGTCAAAGCCGCCATTTTACGTTAAAATACCTTATGTCAGTTATTACCGATGATGTTATTGTTAAGGTTGCCAAATTGGCTCGTCTAAATATTCCCAATTTTAAAGTTTCAAAATTTGCCTCCCAGCTTGAACCAATATTAAAACATTTTGAGTCATTATCAAAGGTTGACACTCCAAAAATTATTCCTACTTATCAAACCACAGGGTTACACACAATTTTACGTGAAGATGTGGTTGATACTGGTCGTATGTTTACCCAAAAACAGGCACTATCCAATGCTCCAAAATCCAAAGACGGTTATTTTGTTACCTCTGCCACCATTCATAAATAATTATGTTACTCGATAAAACCATTTTAGAATTAGCCACGGGTTTAAGGTCTGGAGAATTTACCTCGGTTGATTTGGTCAATGAATGCTATGACAATATTGCCAAATATAATGACAAAGTAAATGCCTTTATTACAATAATCCCTCGCGAAACAGCACTAAAACAAGCTCAAGAAATTGATTGTAAATTGAAAATTGCCTGCCTGCCGGCAAGGCAGGAAAATTGTAAATTGCTAGCCGGTATCCCTTTTGTTTTAAAAGATTGTTTTTGTACTGAGGGTATCAAAACTACTTCTGCTTCCAAAGTTTTGGAAAACTTTATTCCACCCTATAGTGCCACTATTTACAAAAAATTACTCGATGCTGGTGCCATTTTAATTGGCAAGATGAATATGGATGCCTGGGGTCATGGTGGCTCATCCGAAAATACTGATTTTGGATCAGTAAAAAATCCTTGGGACACTACTCGTGTTGCTGGTGGTTCTGGTGGTGGACCAGCAGTCGCCGTAGCCACCCGCATGTGCGTCTTTGCTGTCGGCGAAGATACTGGTGGTTCGATTCGCAATCCTGCCGGTTGGACTAACACCACCGGTCTAAAAGTTACTTATGGGCGAGTCTCTCGATATGGTGCTATTGCTTATGCTTCGTCTTTTGATACTGTTGGCCCAGTTGCCAAAACAGTCGAGGATTGTGCAATAATCTTAGAAACAATTGCTGGGGTTGATAAATTTGATGCTACTTCATCACCAAATCCGGTTCCCCAATATTCAAAATTATTAAATAAAAATTTATCAGAAATCACTATTGGTATACCCAAAGAATTTTATGGTGATGGTCTTGACCTAGAAATAAAAGAAAAGGTTTTGCAAGTTGCCGCTGATTTAAAAAAGTCTGGTGCTAAAATAAAAGAAATCTCGATGCCACTTTTTGATCTATGTTTGCCAGTTTATTATCTAATTGCTCCCAGTGAAACCAGCTCTAATTTAGCCCGTTACGACGGTATTCGTTATGGTAATAATCGTGATAATTTCACCGACGAAACCATTCGTCGTATTTTAATTGGAACGTATGCTCTATCCGCCGGTTACTATGATGCTTATTACAAAAAAGCTCAACAAGTCCGGACTCTATTTATAGAAGAATATCAAAAAGCATTGTCGCAATGCGATATATTATTACAACCAATAATGCCCAACAATCCACCAAAGTTTGGGCAACTATTATCTGATCCACTTCAAAATTTATTAGCTGATATCTACACTGTTTCGCAAAATCCTGTCGGCGTTCCGTCCCTAGCTATACCATGTGGCTTTACCAAATCAGGTTTACCTATCGGTGCCCAAATCATCGGTAAAATGTTTTCTGAAGAATTGTTGTTGAGTATCGGCCACGAGTATCAAAAACTTACCGATTTTCACACCAAAAAACCAAATCTACAAATTTGACATTATTTCATTAAAAATTGATTAAAAATATTTTGAAATTAGAAATTAGAAATTAGAAATTAGAAATTAGAAATTAGAAATTAGAAATTAGAAATTAGAAATTAGAAATTAGAAATTAGAAATTAGAAATTAGAAA
>MNZO01000019.1 GCA_001873665.1 Candidatus Shapirobacteria bacterium CG2_30_35_20
AAAATTAAAAATTGATTTTAATGATTCAATCATTTTTTTTAAAATCCATTCGTCAATACTTTTGGTCAAAAAAATTCACCGAAGTTGAAATCCCCTATTTAAACCCATCACTCCCCCTCGAACCCAACATCTATTCCCTTAAAACAACCTGGCAACACAAAAATATTGATTATTTTCTACCCACTTCTCCTGAATTTGCCCTTAAAAATTTCATCACAAAAAACAAACGTGACTGTTTTGCCATTTCCCACTGTTTTCGCGACCTTGAAAACAGTAATAGTACCCATACCCCTGAATTTCTCATGCTCGAATGGTACGAAATAAATAAAAATTTAAACGATTTGCAAATATCAGTCCAAAATTTTGTCAATCACTTTTTACCTAAATTAAAATTTAAAAATATAAAAATAAAAGAAACAAATTTTGACAATGAACCCAATTTTAATCAATATTTTTTAAACAAAATCGAACCGAATTTACTCCACGACTGCGGAATCTTCATCACTGGCTATCCCGCCTTTCTCTCACCGTTAGCCAAACCAAAATTTGATGAAATAAACAATTTTTCGGAACGGAGCGAATGCGAGGCATCCAAGCCCGAAGGTAGTGAGTACCGCAAAAATTTGTTTATGAATCGAATTTCGAATCGTTTTGAACTATATATAAATGGTATCGAAATCGCCAACGGCTGTGAAGAAAACCGTGATTCAAATTCAATTACAAAATCTTTTTTGCAAGAACAAGAATATCGCCTCAAAAACCAACTCCCTTTACACCCAATTTCACCAAATTTTGCTAAAATGTGTTCAGGTATTCCTCCCTGCTCTGGTATTGGGGTAGGCATAAAAAGATTATTAAGAATAATAAACGACCATGGCATTAGATTTTAAAAAAAGTACCAACGAACCAAAAAAAATTATAGATGAAGCTGATAAGTTAACACTTAAACTAGCAGAAAAGGCCAACAAATTCGATTTACTCCAGACAGATAGTTTAACCGGACTACCAAGTGTCTTTGCCCTCAACTCAACCATCGAAGCATTTGATAAAAAAAATATGATCAAAATACGGTTGTTATTTGTATTTATATAGATCTAAAAGGGGTAAAAGCAATTAATGATAGTCTAGGACACGATAAAGGTGACGAATATATAAAAGAGGGCGGCCTAGCGTTAAGCAGCTGTTTTAGAAGTGGTGATAGAGCAGATGTTATTTATCATTTATCAAGTGAATCAGCAAATACCAGCCCTGTACATCGCCAACACTTTGACGGTGATGAATATATTGTGTTATTTACATGTTCACCCGACGTTGTTAATGAAGTAAATATTAAAATACGCGGTCGTTTAGAAGAAACAAAAAAAGCACTTCAAGCAAAGTAACCAATAAACCAATTGATTATCGATACGGTGTTAGCTCTCAACAATTACCTAGTACAGATATTAGCAATCAGGAATTTTTCAAAAGTCTAATAGACGCTGCCGATATAAATCTCAACAAACAACGCAAAAACAGTTAACATTAAAATAAAAATAGTGTAAAATAAGTATATGTCAAAACAAAGCGTCAAAAACACACTTCAAAATAATCAATCGACCAAACCTTTAATCGTCAAAATGCCACCAAAATTTCAACCATTCAACAACTTTCAAAACAAAAATATGATGACCAAAAAAGGTCCATCGTTTCTCCAAACCTTCCGCACCCAAAGCCGTGGTGGTAAATAAAAACTTTCCCAATTATCCAATCCAGCTCTTTTCTTGGTAAAATCAATGGCATCTTTTAACAATCTAGGCCTATAGTGAAATGGTTATCACTGGGATCTCCAAAATCTCCATTTGAGGTTCAAATCCTCATAGGCCTGCCCACACTCCGCTTCGGCAGGTAAACCTGCAAAATTTCATGTTAAAATATCCATACCATTCTCAATTCGTAATTTGAAATTCGTAATTGATAATTAATTTTGGGCTCATAGCGTAATGGCTATCGCGCTTCTATGGCATAGAAGAGATTAGGGGTCCGATTCCCCTTGAGTCCACCATTATTTCACTCTTGTATTCCTGCTCAAAAACACTATATTTAGTGATATATGAACACCATATTACCCAAACGCATTGCCGTTTTATATGCCGATGCCAAACATGAATACTTCCCCAGTGAACAGGTATATATATCCGAAGTTGAGGCCAAAGATCGCACTGCCATCGTCGCTTCACGTTTACAAAAAATGGGTATTGACGCTACTACTTTCCCAGGTAATGCTCAACTAACCGACAATTTGAAGAAATATAAACCTGATTTTGTTATCAATTGTGTTGATTCTGTTTACGGTCAAGAATATTTATGTGCCACTATTCCTGCCACTCTCGAACTTCTGCAAATCCCCTACACTGGTACCGGAGTTATGGGCATGACCATTAACACCAACAAATTTTTTACCAAAAATATTTTAGAACAATGGGGTATCACCACTCCCAAATGCCAACTAATCAAAGAATCTGTCGACGAGCTTGATGTTATTATGGATTTTCCCCTCATTGCCAAACTCAATGATTTTCATGGTTCTATCGAAATTAGTGACGACTCTGTCTGCGTCGACGAAAAATCACTTAAAACTCGTTTCAAATATTTACACGATATTTATAAATCTCCTATCCTAGTTGAAGAATACATTGCTGGACGCGAAGTCTCGGTTCACATCATTGAAGGTATAAATACTAAAGTCTACGCTGGTGAAAAAGTTTTTAAGCCCGAATATAAGGGTAAATACAACATTGCCACCTACAACAACAATTGGGGTACCGAAGATATTTTTACCTACGTCAAATACGATTTACCCGACCGAGTCAAAGAAAGCCTAAAAAAAAGCCTTCGATGTCCTCAAGCTTGAAGACTTTGCCAAATTTGACCTTCGTGTCGACGCCAGTGGTCGCCATTACATCATTGACGTCAACGCCAACCCCACCTTAGGACCAACCGAATGTTCCATCAGTACCGTTTTGGGATTGTACGACCTTTGCTTTAAAGATATCCTCCAAAAACTAATCATCAATACCCTCTCCGACCCCGATAATCATATAACAACATAAATTCCAAGAAACAATAACCAATTTCCAAACAATTACCAATTTTTCAAATTACAATTTCCAAAAGTTTGGTTATTGAATTATTGGTTATTGGATGTTGTTTGTTTCTTGTTATTTGGTTATTGGTTATTAATAATATTGGCTATTTTCTGACCAATATCGGCAAACTCTTTTTCTTTCCATCCCCTAGTCGTCATCGCCGGACTTCCAATTCGTATTCCTGACGGTTTAAACGGGCTACCCTTGTCATGGGGAATAGTGTTAGCATTAACAATTATTCCCTTTTCTTCCAGCTTTACCGCCACTTCTTTACCTTTTTCAAAACCAACATCAACTACCATCAAATGATTTTCTGTTCCAAATATATGTATGGGCGCAAAGCCTTGCGCCCCTTCAATTAGTCCAATTTTTAATGCCTGCGCATTTTTTACTATCTGCTTCGCATACAGTTTAAATTCCGGCAAAGCATCCTCCTCAAAAGCTACCGCCATGGCCGCAATTGTCGCCATATGTGGACCACCTTGTAATCCCGGAAATACTGCTCGATCAATTAATTTTGTTAAATTTGCATTTTTATCAAGTCCCTTTTTCGTTACTCCAATTATTGCTCCCCGAGGACCACGTAAAGTTTTGTGAGTTGTCGAGGTAATTATGTCCACAAACGGTACAGGATCGGGGTGTACTCCACCAACAATCAAGCCAGCAATATGAGAAATATCAGCCACCAAATACGCACCCACACTATTGGCAATCTCGCCAAACTTTTTCCAATCTAATATCCAAGGGTAAGCTGTCGTCCCCGCAAAAATCAACTTTGGTCTAGTTTGATCTACTAACTGATATAGTTTATTATATTCTATTTTACCTTCATCGTTTACGTCATATTGAACACTATTAAAAAATTTACCAGAAAATGTAATGTTGGGGTGACCGTGTGTCAAATGCCCCCCCGAAGACAACTTTAAACCACATATTGTTTTACCTGGATTTACCAATCCCATTAAAACCGCCCCATTGGCCGGACTCCCTGAATATGGTTGTACATTCAAATACTCTACCCCAAACAATTTTTTACCCCTATCAATTGCCAATTGCTCGATTTCGTCAATAATTTTATTACCCTGATAATATCGTTTGCCCACATACCCTTCGGCATATTTATTTGACAAATCTGACCCCAAAGCTTTTTTTACATTCTCCGAAATAAAGTTCTCCGAAGGAATTAAATACACCAATTCTTTTTGTTGCTCTTCCTCTTTTTCGATTAATTCAAATATTTTATCCATTCCTTATTTTAACTCAAATACCACCTAAAAAAAGCCCTAGATCAAAAAAAACATTATTTACAAAAAATCTTACTTGCTATACAAAAAAAATAATATTTACCTTGTGCCACAGAATTATTTCCTGCGTAAAGTTTATTCATTCTATTAGATTCTCTGTGTTTTTCTCTTATTATATCTCGATAATTACCTTTCGCTTCTGCCTCAGTAGCTAGAAACAAAAAACCGATTAACATCAAAAACATCACCACCAAAACATTTTTATTATTCATTTTATACTTAACAAATAAGTATCACAATATATCAGAGATACCCCATAATATCAAATTCAATACAAAAAGTAAATTTACACCTTATCTTATCGTCATTGATTAGGTTACTTTAAATTAATTTTACATTTTGGACATATCGATACTCCCTCCCCCACCTCTTCCCCACAAACAGGACAAACTAATTTGCCATTTACTCGTTGCAACTCGGTAAATGGTTGACTATTTATCATCTCAATTTTAAAATTATAAACTTTTTCAATTCCATACGCCGTTCCATGTCCTCCAACTGCATTAATTAAAAATCCCTGTCTCGCCATAATAGTTTCAAACAAAATATTATTTCCCTGTGCCCTATCTTTTGCGTACAAAACTGCCTCTAACACCTTTTCTTTTTGTTTTTGTTCTCCACTATTTTCAATAAATTCCCATAAATTGTTAAAATCTGGCATCAGTTTTTGACACTCTTCCAGCCATTTTTCCTGATTATCGATTTTAAAACCTATTGGTTGTCGTCGCAATTCCTCAATGTTACCAATACATTTTCCATTTTTACCAACTAGTTCTTTACCCAAATTCAAAGATTCATCCTGATTTTTTAACAATGGTATTCCATATCCCTGCAAATTCCATTCATTATTTTTAAAAAATGGTAAATAAATATTTAGTCGACCCTCTTTATACGACCCACCTTCCGGACTAATCCACACCACCATATTGCTTCCATTTTTTGCCAATTCAAAAGCATTTATTGTTGCCACTCTTTCTGCATCTGAATGTTCATTCCAACCCCATTCATCTTGTTCTATTCTCTTTTCACTATATTTATCTGCCTTAACAATTCTTCGTCGTACATCATCAACCTTAGCCTCTTCTCGAAAAACTTTTTCAATATCACCAACAGGACTACTATTTACATCATAAAACTTATTTTTATTTTCTACATTTATCATTCTTATGCTCGAAAGATTCTGGGGCTCGGACTATAACCGTAGCGGGACAACTATTCTTCTTGTCTACTTAACAAATAAAAATAATCCGACAATCTATTTAAATAAACAATAATTGTTTTTAAATTTAAAATTTTAAATTCTAAATTTTCCAAAGCTACCACTCTTCTCTCCGCCCGTCTGACAACTGTTCTCACCCAATTTAATTTCCTTGCCTTTTCCTTTTTAAAAATCAAAAACTTTGTTACAGGTTTTAATTTCTTCTCCAATTTTTCTATTTCATTTTCCAAATTCGTAATTCGTAATTCGTAATTCGTAATTTTATTGCCACAGGCAATA
>MNZO01000005.1 GCA_001873665.1 Candidatus Shapirobacteria bacterium CG2_30_35_20
AACTTCAACCGCCGCTGTCGTTGTTCTCCCCCAAATTACCAGTAAAGATGTCACTCTAAATCCCGAAGATGTCGAAATGACCGCCTCGCGCGCTGGTGGCAATGGTGGTCAAAATGTCAACAAAGTGTCTACCGCCGTTCGCATTCTTCATCGTCCCACTGGTTTAACCTTTTCCGTTCGACAGGAACGGAGTCAAGAACAAAATCGGATGGTGGCGATGGATCTCTTACGTGCCCAATTATGGCAAATCGAAGAAGATAAACGGATTGCTGCCAATGGCTCAAACCGTGACAAAATTGGTTTAGCCATGCGTTCCGATAAAATCAGATCATACAATTATCCTCGCAATCAAATCAAGGACCATCGTCTTAATAAAGATTTTAATTTAGCCAAATGTCTCAACGGCGACCTCACCGACCTTTTGTTGGAGCTTTCTACCCTTTCTTCTCCAAAACCACAGTCAAAATAATTTCCAAATTATTTCGAAGTATTTTTATTTTTACACTCTCCCCTATTCTTTTACGATTAATATAGGTGGATAACACCGTATTTTTTTCTGTTGCCAATTTCGTCCCATCAACTTCAGTAATAATATCACCCGCCAATATTCCCGCTTTATTAGCACTACTTTCCAATACCACATTTTCCACCGATGCACCCCGTGACACCAATTTATACGCCACTCCCAAAAACGGTCTATCAAATTGTCCTGTTGCCCCAAAGTTATCGACTGATTCTTTTACCAAATTAATCGGTAAGGCAAAACCAATGCTTTGCGCTCCTGACGAAACCGCCACATTAACCCCAATTACCTCACCTTTTAAATTAAACAATGGACCACCCGAATTACCCAGGTTTATGGCCGCATCAGTTTGAATGACGTTGTCCAGACGTTCACTCCCCTCAAATGGATTATTAGCCACAATTCCTCGACCCAAACCCGACACTACCCCCTTGGTCACCGTTGATCGAAATTCACCCAAAACTGTTCCAATAGCAATCACACTTTGTCCTACTTTTATTTTGTCAGAATCACCCAATGTTACTGGCTTTAAATTTATTTTATTTACCTTAACTATGGCTAAATCAGTTACCGGATCACGGTAGATATTAACAATTTCCACTACTTCTTTGTCAATTACGGCACTATATTTTGTGTTTACGTCGGGCACCACATGCTTATTAGTTACTATCAAACCATTTGTTGTTATGATAAAACCAGTTCCTATATCTTTATTATCACTTGATATCGTCACCACACTCTCATTCGACCGTTCCACTACCCTAATTACTGCCGACTCATCCTCAACAAATTGTATTTGTAAGTCCCTCTTGTCAAAGAGGGATTTAGGGAGATTTAGTCCAATAAAACCAACCAATATCAAAACCACAATCGATAATAAAATTATTATTTTATTTTTCATTTACTTTTCTAAAACAAAACCCGCCTTTTCAAAATGTTTATCAAATCCAAAAACCCGCTTTATCCCCAACCGCTTCATTAATGCAAAACTAACACAATCAGTAAATGATAACTTTGACCAATCTTTTTCAAACCATTTCCAAGCATCTATTTCATCTCTTGACTTCACTCTCTCCACTTTAATTGTACCAATCATATCAACGAGATAATCGCGAAACAACTTTACTGTTCCCATTCCACATCTCAATCTCAATAAAGTATATGACTCATCGATAATGTAGTTACTTACATATATTTCCACGTTCTTATTATTCAACTTACTCCACACAGATACCGCAATTTGATGAAACTCATCTTTTTCATCGCGCAAAGCCTTAATTCCACTTGTATCCCAAAATACTTTATCCATAAATTATCATATCATCATCACTCAACCCCATCGGTTTATCCTTTTTAATTTTGATATCAACAATATCCATAAATGACATTTTTCTTTTATTTTTGAGAACAATCAAATCCCCTACTATCATTTTCGTTTGTGTGACTTCCTTCATTATTCTATTTACATATTCATTAAAACTCATTCCCATCTCCTCAGCCATCATTTTATACTGCATCATATCATCAGCCGGCACCCGCAAATTTGTAGTTACAATGTTATTCATAGTATTAATCATACTATAGTATTACTTTTCTTGCAACACTTCAATCGCCCTATCTAGTTGATTGTCAATTTTATTATCATTATCAACAAATTTTACCTCAACGTCCGGCATAACCCCATCACCATGAATATTTTTCCCATTTGGTAATAACCATTTGGCAATAGTAATATGAAGTCCCGATCCATCGGGAAAATCTTGTGGTGATTGAACTGTACCTTTACCAAATGACTTCTCACCAACCAATTTTCCTCGCCCATAATCTTTAATTGCACCCGCCAAAATTTCTGACGCTGATGCTGACCCACCATTTATTAACACCACCAATTTGTCGTTTAATAATTTTCCTCGACCTTTTTCCACCATATATTTTTGGTCCTGGCCATTGGCCGATGCCTGGGTCACTATTACCCCCTCTTTTATAAAATCCGAAGCCACCAACACCGAAGCCTGCAAAAACCCACCCGGATTATTTCGCAAATCTAAAACAATACCTCCAAAACTAGTCCCATATTTATTTTTTTCGATAATAATTTTATCAACAAGCTCGGGCCAATCTTTATATAATTGCTCACTAAATTTATACAACTTTATCCATGCTATTTTTTTACCCTTATTTTCTTTCATTTCCAGCTCTATACTTGGAACTATAATATTGTCTCGTTTCATCATCACCTCAAAAGTCCCTAATTTCCCCTCCCTAAATAATGTCAAAGTTACTTCTGTCCCAACTTTTCCTCTAATTAAATTCACCGCTTCATCCAAGGCAATACCTGTCGTGTCCTTATTCAACTTTTTTTCAGTATCTTTTATTTTTAAAATCAAATCCCCCGCTTTAATCCCCGCTTTTTCCGCCGGAGTTTTAGGCAATGGCGCCACTACCGCCAATGTTTTTTCCTTATAACCCAATTGTATCCCCACACCTCCAAAATTTCCTGCCAAATCCTCATTGGCCGATTTATTTTCTTTGGGTGGCAAAAAGACAGTATATGGATCATCTAAACTTTGCACCAGTCCCGAAATTGCCCCATAAACCATTTTACTGTCAACTAATTTATTTTTGTCCAAATAACTATTTTGCAATTTATCTTTTACTGTCCACATCAAACTCAAGTCGAGTTTTGAATCACCTTTCGACGATTGCAAAGCTTTATTAAAACCAATTCGATATGACGCAATCACCGCCAAAATTAATATTACAAAACCCAAAACACCATTTCTTATTTTTCTTTGCATTATTTATTCTAACACCACTAACACCTTAGAAGAACTAGCGTTTAACCAAATTTTTACTGTTTTTTCACCCACAAATTTTATCAATTTATTCACTTCATCTTCTTTCATCGTAACTATCGGGATATCACAATCATCAAAATCTTTTGCTTTAATTAAATTTACTAAAATCAAACCAGACGCCCCCACCGCTTCAGCCTTTATCGCCACATCAATATTTTCTTTAATCAATACCACTTGCCCATTTTGTAAACTACTAATTTGCTCTAAATCGTCCACAACTAATCCACTAAAATCACCCCAAGTCTTAAATTGATTTACCCCATCACATTCAAATTCAACTCCTTTTAATTCAAATATTATTTTATCATCTTCTACTCTCACCTTTTTAGCCGATATTGGCGAGAAATATTTTTCATCTTTTTCACTCTCCAATTCTATATTTCCAAACTCATCCACCCCCAGACATTTCCCTGCCCCTGGTGATTTTAAGGTTATATTTGAAAAAAACGAACCTTTTTTTAAAATCTCATCTTTAACTAAATTTCTTTTAACAATACCCTGCAAAACAGTTTTTTTTTCATTTGAATTCAATTTTTGCCAACCCATCAACGGCAATCGCTCAATAACATTTTCATGAAATTCATATATTATATCCCCAATTTCAACCTTTTCTCCATCTTTGACTTTTAATTTCGCCCCTTGGGGAACCTTCACACTCCATGCAATTTTCATTACCTATTCTACATTATTCACCGTTAATTTTTCAAAGCCTATTTAATGACCCAAAATCAATTCAATTTATGATATTATATAAGATACAATATGTCAAATAGTGATACTTATATGTCCATGGAAGAATTAGCTGGCAAATGGATGAAACGACCATGGGAAAGAACTCGTCAAACAGAAACACGTCATTTTTTAGGAATTTTTCCCTATAAGGTACTAACAGAAACAACTTCAGAAGTTCCTGATATCCCACCAGAGGTTTTTGAACGAGGCGCAATCGTACGTGATACCTCTCTCATAGGTAACGACATACATAGAGGAGAAAGTGAAAGTTCAAATATTTTACACGAGTATTACAAAAAATAATTTATCTATCCCTCAGATTTTTTATTCTGTCATGGTCGTAAATGCCAACAGACCAAGATGTCTAGCTTGTTTGATGGCGCTTGCCATTTGACGTTGATGTTTCATACAAACACCGGTAATCGGAGCCGACAAAATCCGAGACCTGACGGATAAAAAATCCTTCATTTTTTCATAATCTTGCCACGTCGGTGATTTTTTCTCCTTACACCACAGACATTCTTTACCCCTACCTTTAGTCGGAATTTTAAATCTATCTTTTCCTCTTTTATTTTTTTTCATATTATTCGTTAGGGATTTGAACACTTAAATCATCGGGAATTACCACATCTTCAATCATTTCCCCAGCTACCGGCATATCTGACTCAGGAACTACATCAGATTGACCTAAATTTGCCTGCCCCCCATTACTCGAACTATTATTTGTATAACCACCCCCATTTAAATTCTTATTATCTAATATAATCATATCGTCAATCACAATTTCACAAACTTGTTTTCGTAAATTATTGACATCAACAATTTCTCGATATTGAATTCGACCTTCCACATAAATCCGCCTACCTTTAGACAGTAATTGTGAACATAACTCAGCTAATTTATTCCACGCCACGATTCGATGAAACTGAGCATCTTCTTTTTTCTCACCCTGTTTAGTTACCCAAACTCGGTTAGTTGCCAATCCAAAAGAAACAACTGCCATCCCACCTGGAGTATGGTGAAGTTCAGGATCACGAGTTAAATTACCAATTAACAGCACACGATTAAGACATCTACTTGGCATACTTACTTTTTAATAACTAAATAACGAATAACGCTAGGTTCACGATTTAAAAACAAATTCACTTCATTTAACTTCAAAGTTTTATCAGACACCACCGTCAACATCCAAAAATCACCTTTTTTATTCCCTTTCATGGAATAACTTAATTCCTTTAACCCCAAATGATCTTTTTTCTCCAAATTCGCCACAATTAGCAATGTTTCTAATTTAGAAAAAACCATTTCGGTAGTTTTTTCTTCGGTTTTAGGAACAAATACCACCGTTACCTCGTACATAATTTTACTATTCATAAAGTCTTTTAGCTTAACACAAGCTTTCTTATTTTACAATCATTTTTAAAATCTTCAACTAGATATCCTAGTGTTTTAATTTTATCTCTTAAAATATCTGCTCTTACCCAGTCCTTTGCCTCTTTGGCCTCGGTTCTCTCTTGGGCTAATTTTATTATCTCTTCGGGTATTTCTTCTTTTATAACAGTACCTAAATTTAAACCCAAAACCTTGTCAAAATCCAATAATGTCGCTTTTTTATCAGCATCACTAATTTTTTCATCTTTAGTCAACTTCCAAACAATTGCCATTGCTTCAGGCATAGCCAATTCATCCGCAATTTTTTCTATAAATTCAGCTTTATATTTTTCATCAATTATCCCCTCTTTTTCAATTTCAGCCACAAATGAATTTAGTTTATTTAAAGATGTTTGGGCCACTTTTAAGCTATCGATTGAAAAAGATAACCCATTTTTATAATGTGCTCCCAATATCATAAATCGATAAGCCAGTGGGTCAAAACCCATATCTTTTAATTCATTTACAGTATACAATCCACCAGTTGACTTACTAATTTTTGCCCCAGCAAAGGTAATAAAAGCATTATGAATCCATACATTTGCTGTCTGTTTGCCAAAAGCACCATAACCCTGAGCTATCTCATTAGTATGGTGTATCGCAATGTGATCTTCCCCTCCGGTATGTATATCAAACGGATTACCTAAAAATTTTGTCGAAATGGCAGTACATTCCAAGTGCCATCCGGGAAAACCTACTCCCCAAGGGGAATCCCATTCCATCTGTCGTCGGGCTTGCCCTGAGCTTGCCGAAGGGCTAAATTTCCACAATGCAAAATCTGTTTGATTCTTTTTTTCCGGATTCATGTCACTACTAATTCCATCTTTAATTTTATCTAAATTTAAATGTGCAAAATCACCATAGCCAGGAAACTTTTGTGTATCAAAGTAAATTCCATCACTTATTTTATATGTAAAACCGTTCGCTTCGATCTTTTTTAGCAATTCAATTTGTTCACTCATATTGTCAGTAACTCGTGGCATTTTCCAAGGTAACTTTATATTCAGCATCTTAAAATTATCTACGAATTCAGCCTCATATTTTTTTGCCAAATCCCATGCCGACATTCCCGACATTCGTGACCCCTTTTCCATTTTGTCCTCTCCATCATCAGAATCAGCCACTAAATGTCCCACATCGGTAATATTTATTACCTGTTTAACATCATAACCAATATATTCCAAAACTCGCACCAAAATATCCCAAATTATATATGCCTCCATATTGCCTATATGTGGACTAGAATACACTGTCGGTCCACACGAATACATCCCAATTTTCCCCTCCGTAATTGGTTTTAATTCTTCTTTCTTTCTTGTGAGAGTGTTATATAAAAATATTTTCTGCATAATCTATTATAACTTTTTAACAGCTATCATGCTTATTTCTAAATTAGCCCCTTTAGGCAATGCTTTAACTTCCACCGTTTCTCTAACTGGATAATTATTTAAAAAATATTTTCTATATTCATTATTTATTTCATCAAAGTTATCAAAACTGGTAATATACATAGTTGTTTTCACCACATTTTCAAAACCAACTCCAGCCTTATTCAAAATTACCATTAAATTTTTCATCACCTGGTGAGTTTGTTGTTCAATTGTTTCTTCAATTAATTTACCACTAAGATCCATTGGTATTTGACCTGCCGTAAAAACAAAACCATCAGTCTCAATCGCTTGTGAATAAGGACTAATAACTTTTGGTACTAAATTTGTGTTAATAATTTTTTTCATATTTTTATCTAATTTTTAAATAACTTTCTCCAATAGTTTTTAATACTTCTATAGGAATATTTTGTGATGAATAAAACTGCTTCGCATATTTATTACGTTCTTTGGTTAGATATGGTTTGTTATTACTCATCCAATATATTAATTTTCGTCCATCTTTCATCCCGACTGACACCAGTCGAGTTATTTCTCCTGCCCGATTATGGTCAGGATGATCAAAACCTGACGTAATTTCATTTGGATGAAACGACACCAAAGCAGTAATATTTTTGTTAACCACAACTTTAGTCACACTATCAACCATTTTATTAAGCGGAAAATACGCCAATTTCATGTCAGGATACCTAAACGTAACATAATCAAATCCCCAATATTGCATGGCTAGCTCAAATTCTTTTTTTCGAACTCCAACATCTCCTCCCAACTCCCCTTGGGTTAGTAAAATTATTGTCGTCAAAGTTTTATAATTCGACACCTACCTCCTGCCCATCGAGCTCAGTTCTGTGGGCATGTACAATGCTGCGCCGAACGGCAAAGACGGACAT
>MNZO01000038.1 GCA_001873665.1 Candidatus Shapirobacteria bacterium CG2_30_35_20
TTGAGATTTCAGATAGGATACCCACTTTGATACTTGTCCAGTATTCAATCCATACAACCTAGCCACCTCGGCCACGTGTTTACTCTCGACTGCTTTTATGGCCACATCAAATTTAAATTGTGATGTGTGTTTTCTTTTATTAACAACTCCCATACAAATACCTCCAAAATTAAAAAGTAATAAAAGTATTATAGGGTTCTCTAAAAGTTTTATAGTTTCTATAGTACTGGTTTACTGTAGCACGGAGGTATCAGACCAAACTGTTTTAATTGTTCGCTTTGTTTATCCATAATGTTTAGTTTAAATTATAAACGTTTTTTGTGGCGACTTGACGGAAGGAGTCGGAAACAGTGGAAAAATCGACGAGATCAAATGAATACAATGTGGGAAGGTTGTCAATTTCCTCTTTGATGGAATATAAAATTGAGGGTGATAATTGTTTTTTACCTAAAATGCCAATATCAATATCGGAACGATCGTCACCTGTTTCTGTAACTCGTGAGCCAAAAATAAAAAATTTGTATTTATTTAAATTAACGTGTTTTGCGGTAATTTTGAGTAAATCTGATTTTAGTTTTGTAAATGGATAATGTTTAGGATACATGGGATGATTATAACATTTGATGACAAAAATATTTAAAATTGATGCTAAAATAGCAACATGAAAGCAAAAGGAACATATCAACCAAAAAAGAAAAAAAGAGCAAGAGTTCATGGGTTTTTGAAAAGAATGGCCACGGCAATGGGTCGAAAAGTGGTTAAAAAGCGTCGAGCGAAGGGAAGAAAGAAACTGACAATCTAGCGGAGTGGCGCGATTGCGCTATAGCACGATAGTGGGAAAAGAAAGTATAATAAGTTGTGTTAAAGAAAATTAATAGGATTTCACGGGAAGTGGAGATAAAGGAAGTGTTGAAGGATGGGAGATATTTACATGATGAATTTTGGATGAGAAAATGGATCAATCTCCCTCCCCGCCCTGCGGGCGAGGCTTCCCTCTTTGACAAGAGGGACACAGTAAGAAAATTTTTGGTGATTGTGTCAAAAAAAGTAGCAAAATTGGCGGTGGACAGGAACAGAATGAAGAGACTGGCTTATGAGGTGATAAGAAAAAATTTAGAAAAATTACCCGAGGGAATTAGAATGGTGTTAGTAATCAAAAAACCGTATGAAAAAATTGGTAATGAAATTATTAGTGGTCTATAAAAAATATATTTCGAAAGGTTATAATTGTCGTTTTTACCCTAATTGTAGTGATTATACTTATCAAGCTATCGAAAAATATGGAGTGGTAAAAGGATTGACTTTAGGTTTGTGGAGAGTGACGAGATGTAATCCGTTTAATAAAGGTGGAATCAATCTGTTAAAATAACCAATTACATTAAACTAATAACCAAGATACAATAACCAAGTATTCCAAACAATTACCAATGTTATAAATCACAATAACCAAACTGTTTGAAATTTTAGTGATTGGTAATTGAGATTTGTTTGTTTCTTGGAATTTGGTTATTGATTATTAAATAAAAAATAATATGAATGTTTTTATATCTCCTTTTGTTAACGCATTGATGTGGTTTTATGATTTGTTTGGAAATTTGGGGTGGTCGGTGATTACAGTGACCATTATTATTAAGCTGTTGTTATTTCCGATTATTTGGCCAAGTTTAAAGTCGGCCAAAAAAATGGCTGAGCTTCAACCTCGATTGAAAAAATTGCAGGAAAAATACGGAAAAGACAAAGAAGGATTGGCTAAGGCGCAAATGGATTTTTATAAACAGGAAGGAATCAATCCCCTGTCAGGATGTTTGCCAAATTTATTGCAAGTAGCAGTGTTGATTATATTTTTTTCGGCATTTAATTTGGTGATTGGGGTGATGGAAGGAAAGAAGCAAATTACGGAACTAAATTCTCATTTGATTCCAATAATTAAAGTGGCAGAGAACTTTAAATTTAATCAGGATTTTATGGGGATGGATCTTGGCACAACACCAGCAAAATTATTTGGGATGGGTTTTTCGATAAATTGGATTTTGGTTGGGATATTGTTAATCGGATCGGCAGGTTTGCAATATTTATCAAGTAAATTAATGATGCCATCCTCCGCCCAGAAGGGGCTACGGAATGGTAAACCTTCTACTGTGGTTGATCAGTCGGCGTATGTTAAGGCAACACCAGAAAAAAGTGATGATATGATGGAAGCGATGAGGACTCAATCGCTATATCTGATGCCGGCAATGACGGTATTTATTGGTTGGGGTTTTTCGGTGGGAATGCTTTTATATTGGTTTGTAAACAGTGCGGTAATGCTAGGACAACAATTGTTGGCTAATAAACAAAGCTAAAATTTCTAATTTCTAATTTCTAATTTCTAAAAAAATTGAATATTTTCATGATAGAATAGCCACATGGATAACAAAGATAGAAATAAAATAATTCTCGAATTAACTTGTGAATTGCTCGAAAAACTTAATCATGAAGTAGAAAATGCATTTGTAGAAGACGTAGAAGGTGAGGAAAATCAAGTGTTGGTGTCGCTAACTGTGGTTCGACCAGGGGCATTAATTGGACTTCGTGGTCGTAATTTGGCAGCAATTCAACTGGTGTTGTCACTAATGGTTAAAGTAAAATTTGGGGAATGGGTGCGAGTGTTGCTGGATATTAATAACTATCGAGAAGAACAAAAAACGAGATTGCAAGAAATGGCTAGAGATTTGGCAAAAAGAGTAATGGAAACTGGGAAAAGCGCGGAAATGATGGCCATGAGCTCATACGAACGCCGATTGTGCCATATGGCAATACAAGAAATTGAGGGAATTACCTCCGAATCGGAGGGTGAAGGAGAGATGAGACATCTTGTTATAAAAAAGGTATAAATCCTAATTTCTAATTTCCAATTTCTAAAAAATTTTTGTGCTAAGATAGGGCGTGGAGAGCAGAAAACAAATTTTTAATTTAAAATTTTTAATTTTTAATCAATTTAAAAAAATAAATTTTAAAAAATTGTTTGTATCTTTGTGGTTGTTGTTTTTACCGACGCAATTGGGTTTGCATTTTTGGCCAGAATGGAGCCAGGTGATGGGACTACGAGTGGATTATTTGGCACCGACACTTTATTTTGGAGATATTTTGTGGATATTCTTACTAATTTTTAATTTTAAATTTTTAATTTTTAATCAATTTAAAATTTTTAATTTTAAATTTTTAATTATTTTTTTATTTGTAATAATAAATATTTTTGTGGCGGGAAATAAATGGGAGGCGGGGTATAAATGGATGCGAATAATACAGTGGATAGTTACATTTAAATTGATTTTGGATAATAAAAAATTGTTTAAAGAAATGCTGTTAAAAGTTTTGCCTGTTTGGATTATTGGTGAAGGTTTGCTGGGATTGGCTCAGGTGGTAAACGGAGGATCGTTAAATGGGATATTTTATTGGCTGGGGGAGCGACGTTTTAGCTATATTAGCTTGGGAGTGGCCCAAATTTCATACTTGGGACAAGGGTTAATTAGAGCCTATGGTACATTTTCTCATCCAAATTCGTTTGCTGGATTTATATTGATATCTCTGATTGTATATATGAGATATCAAAATTACGAATTAAAAATTACGAATTACGAATTAAAGAAAAGAATATTCTATTGGAGTGTTGTCTTTTGTGGATTGTTGGGGTTGTTTTTGTCGGGAAGTAGAACGGTGTGGGGAATATTAATAATATTATTAATTACGAATTACGAATTACGAATTACGAATTGGAAAAAGACACTTGGAACAATATTAATATTTGGAGGATTGGTTGTTTTAATCTTTAGTTTGATTTCAAATAATTATCGGATAGTGGATTTTGTAGGTGGATGGGATAGTGAAGGAATGGTAAAACGGGGTGGGTTGATGGTGGCAAGTTTAAAAATGATTAAGGATCATTTATTGTTTGGAGTGGGGGCGGGGAATTTTTTGGTGAGATTGCCGGAATATCAACAAAACTCGGGAGTGTTTTGGTTGCAACCGGTTCACAACATCATCATCTTGATGACCGTAGAGTATGGGTTGGTCGGTTTTTTGATGATGATGAAATTTTCAATTTTCAATTTTCAATTTTCAATTAAAAAGAAAAATAATTTGATAGTTTTGGGAATTATTTTGATTACGGGAATGGTGGATCATTATTGGCTGACTTTGCCACAGAATTGGTGGTTAATGTGTGTGGTTTTATCATTGATTTAATAATATTTTTTGCAAAGGAACAGACACATGGGTCTGTTCCTACGGTACAATAGATTATGTTGAAAACCCCCCTGTTAAATACGTTGGTGCAAATACTGGGGAAGGTGGTGATGGTAGGTATATCGTTGCTGACAACTGGTTTGTTGACTCGAAACTTGGGTGTTAAGGTTTATGGTGATTTTATATTGATAACATCTTTGCTGATTTTTTTTGATACGTTGGCTGATTTTGGAAGTAAAATTATTGGGGTAAGAGAAGCAGCTAAAGAACTTTGGGAAAAGGAAAAAATAAGAGTGTGGTCAAATATCGCAGTAATTAGAATATTGATGGCGGTAACCAGTTTTGGGTTGGGATTGATATTTATTTTTAATTGGCAGGACTTGGCTATGGTAAGGATAGAAGCGATAGTGGCTTTTTTAATGATTATGTTGACGAGTGTGGCGGGATCACTAGAAGTTATTTGGCAAACGAGACAAAAGATGGGGGAAAAGGTGATGGTGGAGATTTTGTTTCCAACAGTTTTTTTAATTGGTTTTATTTATTTGGGGAATAATTTAGGTTTAGTGGGGGTGTTTTATTTATATTTGTTGGCGAGGATTTTGACGCTAATTTTGGGAATAATTAGATTACAAAAATATTTTAATTTTGAATTTATTGATAAGTATTTGATGTTAAACCTGTTGAAGATGAGCCTACCAATGGGATTGTATTTGTTGTTGTTTACGGCTTATGATAGGGCAATTGATGCTGTCATGATTTCCCGATTTTTGGGTAAGCCTGAAGTGGCAATGTATGGACTGGCATATAAAATTTATGGGGCATTGTTGTCCCCTGCTTATTTTTTGATGAACAGCATTTTCCCTATATTGTCGTCAAAGGGGTCGGGTAAAAAGGTTTTGTTTGGAAAATCGTTGTTGATTATGGTAGTGATGGCGCTAGGAATTATTAGTGGGATTGAAATTTTGGCGCCGTGGGTAATAAACATTTTGGGTGGAGCTGAGTTTGGGGGGTCAATACCCGTATTGAGATTATTGATTTTGGCGGTATTTTTCTCGTACCTTGGGCATTTAATGGGATTTGGGTTAATAGCAAAAAATGGTCAAAAAGAAATGGTGTTTTTGGGGATAATTGTACTGATTTTTAATTTTGTAGGTAATTTATGGGCAATCCCTCGTTTGGGAATGATGGGAGCGGCGGGGGTAACGGTGGCGAGCGAGGCAATGGCGATGACTTTGATGGGTGTGTTTTTGTGGAAAAAGTCGTCAAATTAATTTTTAATTTGAAATTTTTAATTTTTAATCAATTTTCAATGTAATAATTTTTAATTTTTAAAAATTTATTAACAAGCTTTTGGAAACAAGGGCTTTTTTGATGTGTTTATATATCTGTAGTCATTACATATTTTCATTTTTCACATCCCTTGATACAGTTTATGAGCGTGTCAACAGAAATCGGTAATATTAACCGCGTAATAACCGAATGTTTACCGCAAGAGTTTTTTACAAAATCAGCTAGAATAGAGTATGGTAGAAGCACCTAGCGCCTTGATTTGTGGAGGGGATAATTTTGTAGCCAAGAAATTGGGGGAATTGTTGGTAAGTAGGGGGATAACTGTCTTTTGGGATGATGATGCGGTGGGGAGGCCACTGTACTGTTTTGATTTTAGGGGAGGGGAGAGAAGATATCGGGAAATGGTAGAGAAGAAAGTAAAGATGTGTTTGGTTGGACTAAATCTCCCTAAATCCCCCTTTGACAAGGGGGACTTTAGAGTTGTGAATTTGCATAATGTATATGGATTGGGGATGAGTTTTGAGAGTTGGTATGGACAAGCGGTGGAACTGGCGGCGAGGAATAAGAACTTGGTTTTGCCTAAATATGGGGAGAAATTTAGATTGTTGGCGGTGGATGATGCTTGTGAGGCAATAATGAGGGCGGTGATAATGTCGGGAACAGCAGGAAAAACTTTTGAAATTGCGGGAAATGAGATTGAATCAAAGGAAGTGGCGACAGTTTTGATTGATTTAGCGAAGATGACAAAGACCACTATTCACGAAATTGGACTAAATCCCCCCCAGCCCCCCTTTGACAAGGGGGGAGAGGAATATCTCTTTGAGAATAGTGCGAGGGCGTTGAGATGGAAGCCGGTGGTGGAATTTAGAGAGGGAATAAAAGAAGTGGTGGCGGAGGCGGTGGCGAGGGTGGATGAAGAACAAAGAAATGAGCACAGAGCACAGAGCACAGAGCACCGAGGAGAGAAAGTTGAAGCAAAAGAAGAACGAGTATTAATGAGAACAGAAGTAGAAGAAGAACCTAAGAAAAATTTTCAAAAAGAAAGGGAAATAGTGGTGGAGGAAGAGGAAAATAATTTCCAATTTCCAATTTCTAATTTCCAAAAAGAAAAAAAAGAAGAAAAGGAAATAGTGGTGGAAGAGGAGGAGGAAAGATTAAAGATAACAGAGCACAGTAAAAAGATAACCGAGGAAAAAGAAGAAATTGAAAAAAAAGAAGAAAAGGAAATAGTGGTGGAGGAGGAAGTTATTGAGAAGGTTAGGGAAAAACCAAAAATTAAATATTATTTTCCTTGGAAATGGGTGGGAATGGGAGTGGGGGTGGTTATTTTAGTAATTGGGTTGGTTTATGGATGGTTTTTGTGGGGGGTGGTGATGGTGGCAAAGGATTTAGGAAAACCGATAAAACTTTTAGAAGAAAAACGAATTGATGAAGCTAAAAAAATGATTTTGAAAAATCAAACGAGAAATAAAAATATGGCTGGGTTTTGGGCAGAAACTAAATTGGGAGAAATAGTTGAAATTTTTCTTGAAGTGTCGGAGATAGAGGAAAAACTAGTGACTTTGGTTGAGTCGATGGATAAAATTAATGGAGCGATTTTTGAAGAAAAAGTAATTGATTTTAAGGCTGAATTGACGAATGTCTCAAAAAACTTGTTGGAGGTGGAGACGGAAGTGGGAATAGTGCAGGCGAGACTGATGGGGGTGCGAAAGTGGATGCCAGGAAGATGGCGTCCTGATATTGATAAGGGGATTGATATGGTTTCGAAAAATATTGATTTGGTATCAAAACTGCGACAACTAACGGGGGTTTTGCCTGAGATTTTGGGATTAGATGGGAAACGGAGAGAATATTTGGTTCTTTTGCAAAATGAAATGGAGCTACGGGCGACTGGAGGTTTTATTGGATCTTATGGTGTTTTAAGTTTTCAAGAGGGTCGGTTAATTTCGTTTGATATTAAAGATGTTTATGAAGCGGACGGACAACTGCGGGGTCATGTCGAACCACCAGAAGAAATAAAGAGATATCTTGGGGAAGCGGGGTGGTTTATGAGAGATGCAAATTGGAAGGCGAGTTTTCCTCAGTCGGCTAAAGATGTACAGTGGTTTTTTGAAAAAGAAATGGGACGAAAGGTCGATGGGGTAATTGGGGTTGATTTGGCGGTAGTAAAATCGATGCTAAATGCAACTGGACCAATTTTTGTGCCTGACTTTAAGGAAAAAATTGACAAGGATAACTTGTATGAACAAGCGGAGTTTTATTCGGAGTCAAAATTTTTTCCAGGATCGGTACAAAAGGCTAGTTTTTTGTCGGGATTAGGAAAACAATTGTTTATGGAAATATCAGACTTGAAGATGGGGCAGAGATGGAATTTGGCGAGAGGATTGGTCGATGTTTTAGAAAAAAATGATTTGCAGATGGCATTTAATGAACCAATAGTGGCGGAAGTGGTGGGAGATTTAGGTTGGGACGGGGAAGTGTTTTTGGGTAATTGTGGTTTGTCAGATTGCTATGGTGATTATTTGTACGTGGTGGAATCAAACTTGGGGGTGAATAAAGCCAATTATTTTTTGTATCGGTCGATAGAGCAAAAAATCGATATTAAAGAAATGGGGGTGGAGAGAATTTTGCGAATAAATTATGAAAATTTGGCCAAAAGTACTAGTTGGCCTGGGGGAGATTATAAGAATTATTTGCGAATTTATGTGCCGAAAGACGTGCAGGTGACAGAGGTAACGATGATGAGTGGGGGGCAAAAACAGAATGTGGCCTTAAATGAGGTAAAAATGACGAATGTGTACAATAAAAGAGAGCTGGGTTTTTTGGTAACTGTGCCAATTTCTAAAAAGGTGGTGGTCGAGGTGAAATATGCGAGCAGTTATCTTCAAATGAAGGAAAAGTTTTCGTATATGTTGTATATCCAACGACAATCGGGATTTGGGGATACGGGATTGGTGGATTTGGTGTCGATGCCAACGGGGTGGCAACCAATGCAGGTGACACCGAGTGCGAGTGTGGTGGGAGGAAAATTATTGTTTAATCAAAAATTAGATAAAGATATACGATTAGGTGTTGAAATAAGTAAATAATTTCAACACGAATATAATTTTTAATTTAAAATTTTTAATTTTTAATCAATTTAAAACATTTAATGACTAAATTTTTAAACATTAAAACATTAATTTATTAAAAATTGATTATTAATTTTGAATTAGAAATTATAAATTAAAACCGTATGTGAAAAATTTTATTAAAGTAAAACAGGATTTTGGGTGTGGGAATTGTGGGAATAAAGTAATTGGGAATGGGTATACGGACCATTGTCCAAAGTGCTTGTGGGGGAAACATGTGGATGAAGAAATTCCGGGGGATAGAGCGTCAACCTGCCGAGGTTTAATGGAGCCGACCTCGGCAGAATTTTCAATTTCCAATTTACAATTTACAATTAAATATAAGTGTACAAAGTGTAGACATGAGTTTTGGGTGAGAGAGGGAAAGGGTGACAACAGGAAGGAACTAATGGCTTTATCAATGCTATAATCGTTGGATATGAAAAATGTGGAAAAATTTTCAATTTTTAATTTCAAATTTTTAATTTTTAATCAATTTAAAACATTTAATGACTAAATTTTTAAACATTAAAACATTAATTTATTAAAAATTGATTATTAATTTTGAATTAGAAATTATAAATTAAAACCGTATGTGAAAAATTTTATTAAAGTAAAACAGGATTTTGGGTGTGGGAATTGTGGGAATAAAGTAATTGGGAATGGGTATACGGACCATTGTCCAAAGTGCTTGTGGGGGAAACATGTGGATGAAGAAATTCCGGGGGATAGAGCGTCAACCTGCCGAGGTTTAATGGAGCCGACCTCGGCAGAATTTTCAATTTCCAATTTACAATTTACAATTAAATATAAGTGTACAAAGTGTAGACATGAGTTTTGGGTGAGAGAGGGAAAGGGTGACAACAGGAAGGAACTAATGGCTTTATCAATGCTATAATCGTTGGATATGAAAAATGTGGAAAAATTTTCAATTTTTAATTTCAAATTTCTAAAAAAGAATCCGCCTTTGCGAAAAAGCTCCGGCGAGGCGAAGAAAAAAAAAGAAAATAAGGAAATACCTGATGATTTGTTGAAGAATTTACCGCCCGGGGTGAAGA
>MNZO01000031.1 GCA_001873665.1 Candidatus Shapirobacteria bacterium CG2_30_35_20
GATTGAGGTTGACTTTAAATCAAAAAATGGACCAGTTTGCATGATAAATTGCGAAATATTGTTGATGGTCTGACCAATATTTAAAATATTATTATTTAAAAATAAATAACCATTAAAAATATTACTGTTAATTTTTTTGTTTATTGTTTTATGATCGTTGATAAATAACCCTAACGGTTTATTGTTTTCTTGGTACAGTCCACCATTAATAGCATATTTACAATTATTTTCTTTGATTAAATCTACACTATCTTTGGGATTATTAAAATTTGGAACGACAATAAATTTATTTAGTTTGTTGACTTGATAGTAGTAATAATACGGTTTGGGACTAGGTGTGGTGATAGCTGGGGTAGGAATACTGGGAAAGAATAAAGATAATAGAAAAGCTATAAATTGTTTCGTTACCTATTTTAGCAAATATATCCTTGCTAAAAGTGCAAACTACTACTAAAATACTGTGAGTATGATTGAAATCAAAAAAATGGTAGTCAAAGTTTCTGGAAAAACTATTTTAGATGGCATAAATTTGACCGTAAAGCCCGGGGAAGTGGTGGCGATTATGGGACCAAACGGTTCGGGAAAATCGACACTAGCTTATGCCCTGGCGGGGCATCCTAAATATGAAATTTCCAATTTCCAATTTCCAATTTCCAATAAAAAGAAAAAAAATAATTGGATAATTAAATTAGATGGAAAGAGAATTGATGATAAAAGTCCCGATGAAAGGGCAAAAGCTGGATTATTTTTGGCAAACCAATATCCAATGTCTATTCCAGGACTGGGAATTTATAGTTTTCTGTGGCAGACGTGGAAAAAAAGATCTCAGATCTCAGATTTCAGATCTCAGAAAGACCCTAAAGTTATGAGTTTGGTGGAATTTCGAAAATATGTGGTTGAATTGGCTCAAAGTTTAAATTTAAATTTGGAATTGCTGGGAAGATCACTTAATGATGGGTTTTCTGGTGGTGAAAAAAAGAAGATGGAAATTTTGCAAATGCTAGTTTTTAGTCCCAAATACCTAGTTTTGGACGAAATTGACTCAGGGTTGGATGTGGATGCGTTAAAAATTATTGCCCAAAGTGTGGCAAAAGTAGCCAAAGAAAAAAATATTGGGGTTTTGGTGATTACTCATTACAATCGGATTTTAAAATATTTACCAGCTGATAAAGTGGTAATTTTGGAAAAAGGTAAAATTATAAAGACAGGAGGAAAAAAATTGGCAGAGGAAATTGAGGAAATTGGATATGGCAAAATATAAATATGGTTTTTTTATGCCTGAAGACAATGTCTTTAAGGCCAAGAGAGGACTTGATGAAAGTGTGGTGCGAATAATTTCGAATATAAAAAAAGAACCAGAGTGGATGTTGGACAATCGATTGGCAGCATATCAAAAATTTTTGAAGATGAAAATGCCCTCATGGGGGGCTGACTTGTCGGGGATTGATTTTGCCAATATATTTTACTATGTTAAAGCCTCGCAAAAAACAGAAAAAAATTGGAATGATGTGCCAGCTGATATTAAAACAACTTATGATCGGTTAGGCATACCTGAAGCGGAAAAAGAATATCTGGGGGGGGTCAAAGCTCAGTATGAATCAGAGGTGGTTTATGGATCACTGATGAAGCGATTTTCAGACCTGGGAATAATTTTTTGTGGCATGGATGAGGCTTTGGAAAAATATCCAAAACTAGTAAAAGAGTATTTTGGAACCTTAATCCCGATGGGGGATAATAAATTTGCGGCTTTAAATACGGCGGTGTGGTCTGGTGGTTCATTTATTTATGTGCCAAAAAATGTCAAAGTTGATATGCCACTGCAGGCTTATTTTAGAATAAATAGCGCCAACATGGGTCAATTTGAACGAACATTGATGATTATCGACGAGGGGGCGTTTGTACATTATGTCGAGGGTTGCTCCGCGCCTGTTTATTCCGAAAGTTCCATACATTCTGCTGTTGTGGAAATTTTTGTCAAAAAAGGGGCACGATGTCGTTACACTACCATCCAAAATTGGTCGACTAATGTGTACAATTTGGTGACAAAACGGGCAAAGGTGGAAACTGACGGGGTGATGGAATGGATTGATGGTAATTTGGGTAGCAAAATTACCATGAAATACCCCTCGGTGGTTTTAGTAGGTCAGCGAGCCCACGGGGAAATACTGTCAGTGGCGGTGGCGGGCAGAGGTCAACACCAAGATGCGGGGGGAAAATGTATACATTTGGCACCCGATACAACTTCACGGATTATTTCAAAATCAATTTCAATGAAAAGGGGGAGGGCAAGTTACAGAGGGATGATTATGATGGCTCCTGGAGCAAAAAATGCCAGAAGTAAGGTGGTTTGTGATGCTTTAATTTTGGATAAAAAATCGAGAAGTGATACCTACCCGGTAAATAAAATTAATGAATCAGAGGTAACTTTGGAGCATGAGGCGACAGTGTCAAAAATTGGAGAAGAACAAATATTTTATTTAATGTCGCGTGGGTTTACCGATCATGAAGCCGAAGCGATGATTATTAATGGTTTTATTGAACCAATTGTTAAGGAATTGCCAATGGAATACTCGGTTGAATTAAATCGACTTATAAATCTACAGATGGAGGGGTCAGTGGGCTAAAGCCCACAATTTCCAATTTCCAATAACCAATTTCCAAACAAATAACAATGACCAAATCACAAATTACAAACAAAATCATTAAGTATTTAGTAAAAAAAGGGGAAAGTGTAGTGTGGGATGAGGTGATAGTTTATGATAAAAATAATTTGGAAGGGGAGACAGAAGTGCGGGCGGTGGTGGAAGATGAGGGGAGTTTAAAGCTAAAAGGTAAAATTTTGATACAAAAAGATGCAATTGGGGCAAATGCTTTTTTGCGATTTAAAGTTTTACTTTTGGGGAAAAATGCTAGGGCGGAGGTTGACCCTGAGTTAGAAATTTTGACTAATGATGTTCGGGCTTCACATGCCGCTTCGGTGGGACAAATAGACTTGGAACAATTGTTTTATTTAATGTCACGAGGCATAAATAAAAAAGAAAGTATAAAATTAATTGTTGAGGCTTTTTTAGCATGAAAAACTCACAAAATATTTTTTTAGTACTCGTTACCTTCGGGCTCGGAAGATCTCGCGTTCGCTCCGTGCAAAAAAAATATTTTGTTCATTTTTAAATTTAATATAATGAAAAATTATAAGAATTTATTTCCGATATTTAAAAATAATCCTGATTTGCATTATCTGGATAGCACAGCGACGAGCTTAAAACCGCAAGTAGTGTTGGATAAAATGATGGATTATTACATAAATTATAGTGCTAATATTCATCGGGGTTTGTATCCAATTTCGGAGAGAGCGACAGAGGAATATGAAAAAGTTAGGGAAAAGACAGCTAAATTTATTGGGGCAAAAAAATCGGGTGAAATTATTTTTACATCAGGAGCGACTGATTCGATAAATTTGGTGGCAAATGGCTGGGGAGAAAATAATTTAAAGGAAGGGGATGAAATTGTGGTGTCAATCGCAGAACATCATAGTAATTTTGTGCCGTGGCAAGAACTGGCAAAAAAAAGAAAACTAGTTTTTCAGATATCAGATCTCAGTTTTTCAGAAAAAATAACTAAAAATACAAAACTATTGGCAATTAATCATGTGAGTAATGTATTGGGGACTATAAATGATATAAAAAGTATTATTAAAAAAGCGCGAACGATTAACCCGGATATTTGTGTAGTGGTGGATGGGGCGCAGGCGGTGGCTCATATATCGGTTAATGTCACTGATTTGGATTGTGATTTTTATTGTTTTTCAGGACACAAAATGTATGGACCGACTGGGGTGGGAGTGTTGTATGGAAAAGTTGATAGGTTGGTGCAAATGAATCCAGTCCGTTTTGGTGGGGGGATGATTAAAACTGTTGATTTACATAATTCGACTTGGGCTGATACCCCGGAAAAGTTTGAGGCGGGGACTCCACCGATTGGTGAAGTAATAGGGTTGGGGGTGGCGATTGATTTTATAAACGAAATTGGAATGGAAAATATAATGGTACATGAAAAAGAATTGATAGAATATTTATTTGGAAAATTAAAAGGTATAAAATGGATAAATATTTTGGGATTGCAAAACCTGGTCAAGCTGAGTGAGCGAATTGGTGTGGTTTCAATGTATAGTAATGATAAACGGGTAGGGACATCACATGATATGGCTGATATTTTGGGTAGAAAGTTTAATGTGGCGGTGCGAGCGGGGCATCATTGTGCTATGCCATTACATACTAAATTTGGGATAAAAACTGGGACGGTTCGTGCCAGTTTGGGGATTTATAATGATAAAAATGATATTGATGAATTGATTAAAGGATTAAAACACTTTTATAAAATTTTTAATTCTTAATTTATAATTTTTAATCAAATCTAAATTTTAAAATTTAAAATTAAAACATTGTAAATTGATTAAAAATTTCAGCCAAAGGCTGATCCGCCTGTGGAGGAAAAAATTGTAAATTTTAAATTTGTTTTTTATGGATGACATTTATAAAGAAATAATTTTGGAACATTATCAAAACCCAAATCATAGGGGAAAGATTGAAGCAGAACGTAATGTTGGCAATGCCAACAAACGTTCTAGCAACGTAAGTTTGCGAAGTAAAGTGTACGTTGCAGGAGAGGTTAATATGACTTGTGGTGATAGTTTAAAAATTTTTGCCAAAATAATTAATGACAAAATTGTTGATGCCAAATTTGAGGGTGGGGGATGTGCCATTTCCATGGCGGCAGTTGATATGCTTTTGGATAAAGTGATTGGAATGAAGTTAAGTGATGTTAAAAAAATGTCGGGGGCTGAAATTGAAAAAATGATGGGGGTCGAGCTTACCCCCAGCCGCAAAAAATGTGCGTATTTGGGGTTAGAGGTGTTAAAGAAGCTCTAATGTTTTCGTCTAGTTTTAGTTGCAGGAAGACCATTAAAAGTGTCTGTCCCGTTGAGATTATACTTGTATTCGTATTGATTTTCATAACCAATTGTGTCACCCATGTTGATTCGTCTAACTACTGAACAACCACTTTGTTCTAGTCGACTCTTTTCAGAAAAAGTAGTCACAACAGTTTCGTTTGAATCGTCTCTAGAATCGCGAGAAGTACGCCTTTGCATAACAACTGGTGTCGGAAGTTCGTTCATATCAATTACTGGCGCTTTAGAATATTTCTGGTATTTATTTGCCATGTCTTATTTTTATTTCCTCTT
>MNZO01000002.1 GCA_001873665.1 Candidatus Shapirobacteria bacterium CG2_30_35_20
ACGGAGTCCTGCCGATGAGGCAGGTTCCCTCGGTATTAGCATACCCATTACAGGTTTAGCTTTCACCGATACAGTTAGTTTACTTGTTCCAGTTTACACTGAAACTCGGGCAAATTCCATCTTACCCGACAAAGGACTTTGCTACCTTAGACTCTGTATTATTCTTATGCTTAGCAATAAACATAAACTCTTGATGTCTCCACCAAGCTTGGACTATATCTTAGATAAATTTTTAATTTATAATTTTCAATTTTTAAACAATTTTTAATTAACTAATTTTACAATTAAAAAATTAGGACATTGTTTTTAAATTTTAAATTATTTTATTAATTCGTAATTCGTAATTTTTAATTCGTAATTATCTTTTAGCGTGTAGTCTCTGAGGATTCATTTAAGCTAGAAATTATTTGTTCTGCAGTGTATTTCCTGCCTTTACCTTGCTGATTCATTTGAAAAGCCAGTTTAACAATTTCTATTAAACCTTCTTTTTCTAAATGCAATTTTTGCGACATCATTGAAATTATTTTTTGAAAAATCAAAAAATCATTCTTTTTTGTCCCTAAAAATCCATATTTGTTAAAAAATGGGATTATTACTTCTTCCAAAGTTCTTCTATTATCAACTATATAAACCAACACTTCAGGTTTACTGCCTTCTTTGACAATATACCCACAGTGCATTTCACTCTGGAATAATTCCAAAATGTTTCGATTTTTTTCATGTTGATATAGTGAAAACATCGGGTCAACCATCCATCCGTGCTTCATTTGCGCGAAAGGTTTAATTGACACAGAAAAACAACCCTCACCTTCAACAAATCCAGCAAAATAATTAAACAAATCTCTTCTTTTGCTAAAATGTCTTTCCTGCTGATGAACTATATTCATAGATTGTTACCTCCTTGGTACTATAAATTCTGCTAGTCTTTCCAGCAAATAGCTAAATTTTATAACTGCTCTAAGTTTCACAGTTAGAGTTACTGCTGACGTTTACTAGGGCTTATAAAACAAGCCATTCATCTTGCGACGAACAACCCGCCCTTTTAACCTTCTAGCACCGGTCAGAATTCAGCCTGTATACTTCCCCTTACGGGTTTGCACAGACCTGTGTTTGTGGTAAACAGTCGACATGCATTCTTTTTTTGTAACCTGGTTGTTACACCAGGCAGGGCATCTTGAAAACTTACGCCCAGCTAATTTGCCAAGTTCCTTAAGTATCTGTCTTTCAATCATCTTAGTCTACTCGACTCATCCACCAGTGTCGGTTTTGGTACGAATTCAATATAGTCTGACTACGACAATTTTCTTGGGTACATGGGTTTAATGTGATTGCTCCTCTTTCAAAGAACTCTTATTCGTATCTCACGTTAAAACGAAAAGGCGGATTTGCCAACCTCTTCTAGCTAAATACTTAACCCGCCGATGAGGCGGGCACACCTTCCACACACCGTCCTGCCCTAGCTGTTAACGACTATATCAAAGTAACGGAATATTAACCGTTTATCCATCGGCTACTCCTAATTAATTCAGGACTCACCTTAGGATCGACTAACCCGCAGACGAACAACGTAGCTGCGGAAACCTTGGATATTTCGATGGAGAAGATTCTCACTTCTCTTTCGTTACTCATGCCCGGATTCTCACTTCTAGCAACTCCAGCACACTTTTCAGTATACCTTCACCGTAACTAGAACGCTCTCCTACTGATCTGATGAACAACACAAAAAACTAATTTAAAATTTAAAATTTAAAATTTTTAGTCAATTTTTAATTAAAAAATGTTTTAATGTTTAAAAATTAAGACATTTAATATTTTGAATTGATTAAAAATTAAAAATTAAAAATTAAAAATTTAATTCTTGGTGTTGTTCATCAAATCCTCCAATTTCGGCACTATGCTTGAGCCTCCTTACATTTTCGGCGCGAAATGCCAGCCCGGCTAGGCCAGGTCGAACAGTGAGCTATTACGCTTTCTTTAAAGGATGGCTGCTTCTGAGCCAACCTCCTGTCTGTCTACGGCACTTCACTACCTTTCCCACTTAGCATAGATTTAGAGGCCTTAATTGAGAGTCTGGGATCTTCCCCTCTCGCCCGGCCAGCTTATCCCGGTCGGACTGACTGCCTGACTAGAAATTGTGGTATTCGGAGTTTGGTTAAATGCCTCCTCTTGCGAGAAAAACATTCATCCAGTAGCTCTACCCCCACAATCCACCATCAGACGCTATACCTATATATATTTCGGAGAGAGCCAGCTATTCCCGCTCTCGATTGGCATATTACCCCTAACCTCAAGTCATCGGACAGATTTGCAGCTCTGATCCGTTCGGTCCTCCTGTCGACTTTCATCGACACTCAACCTGCTCAAGGTTAGCTCGAGCGGCTTCGGGTCAAATGCAGCCATCTATTCGCGCTATTCGCACTCGCTTTCGCTACGCCTCCGGTCCCTTCGGACCTTAAACTTGATGACTACAATCACTCCCGGGCTCATTCTTCAATAGGCACGACATCACTCGCGCTCTGCGCTCGAAATTTTTAATTTAAAATTTAAAATTTAAAATCAAATTCAAATTACAAATGTCAAAATTTTTAAACATTTATGCATTGAAAATTGATTAAAAATTAAAAATTAAAAATTTTAAATTGCGAGTGCAAAGCACGAGCTCTGTCTGTTTGTTAGCAAATGGTTTCAGATCTATTTCATTCCCCTACTTGGGGTGTTTTTCACCTTTCCCTCACGGTACTAGTTCACTATCGGTCCGTTTGAGTATTTAGACTTGGAGCTTGGTCGCCCCTGATTCCCAGGACATTTCACGTGGACCCTGGTACTTAGGTATTCTGCCTGTTTTTACTAAAATTTCAGATACGGGATTTTCACCCTCTTTGATAGTCCATTCCAAAACTTTCTCCTTTTCGTTCAAAACATTATGCAAAACCCTTCAACCCCTGCCGATAAGGCAGGTTTAGTCTCTTCCGTTTTCGCTCACCGCTACTAACGAAATCTCTTTCGATTTCTTTTCCTCCGGGTACTAGGATGTTTCGCTTCCCCGGCTTACCCACCACCGCTTCACACCAAATACAAATTTTTAATTTAAAATTTAAAATTTAAAATCAATTTTTAATTAAAAAATGTTTTAATGTTTAAAAATTAAGACATTTAATATTTTAAATTGATTAAAAATTAAAAATTAAAAATTTTAAATTATATATAAAATGTGAAGCGGTGGTTCAGGCTGCTTTCACAGCCCGGTGTTGCCACATTCGGAATTCGTTGGATCGTCGCTTGTTGACAGCTCCCCAACGCGTATCGTCGCCTTCTACGTCCTTCTTCGGCCCAAACGACCTAGGCATCCACCATTTGCTTCAGTGAAATTTCACAATTACATGGCAACTCAAATTAGTTGCCAAGATTCTTCAGGTTAATTGTTAATGTTCTATTTGTAGACTCGCCGATAAGGCGAGGGTCATACAGTTTAAAGAAATAAAAATAAATTTATTCCCTTGTTTCTGCAATTAATTTAAGAATTAAAAATTTAAAATTGATTAAAAATTTTAAATTAAAAATTAAAAATTAATTTTTCGTGGACCCAACGAGACTCGAACTCGTGACCCCTTCATTGCAAATGAAGTGCTCTACCAACTGAGCCATGGGCCCAAGTCTATTTAAAAGAACAAAAAAACCGAATGCTTATTAGCTTTCGGCTGTTAAAAAACACCACAATCTTTTTACCTAAGTTGACGCTATTCCCTCCTTGGTATAAAGTTGTATTCTGTTTCCGAACAGTTGCGTTAGCATTTAAGTGTTTATATTCTACCTAATTTGTATCTACAAAACAATAGGGCAAATTTGACTAACTTTGTCTCTCATCTGACTCTCGAACCATTTCCTCCATTTTATTTATCACATTCTCCGTCTTTGTCAACCATGTCTTTATCATATTCCCCGTTTTTGATAAATACTTCCTCGTTTATCTGTCCTCTGTTATCTGTTATCTTTCCCCTTCCTCATCTCCCACCCCATCGGCACCACCGAAACCAAAATAATTCCCACCGCTACATAGCGAAAATTATCCTTAACAAAGGGTATATTCCCAAAAAAGAAACCAGACATCAAAAATATCATCACCCAAGCCAGTCCACCCACAAAATTATATGAAATAAATTTTCCATGCATAGAATTGCATAGGTTACAGATGTATTGCATAGATTTAAGAATATTGCTATAATTTAAACAGATTATTAATATATGACTACTAAATTAATCAAAATAGGTGATGCAGCGCAACTATTAGGTGTGTCGATTGACACGCTTAGGAGATGGGATAAAGCAAGTACATTCTCATCCGTTCGCACGGGTACACAAGGCCACCGATTTTATAGATTTTCAGATGTTGAGTTCAAATTAAATTCCTCAACTAATCATCGAAATTTGGCACTAGAATGGGTTCAATCGCCAAATGGATTTACCCTAAATCCTCAAATACATTGCGAAACACGAGATGTTTTTCAATCAAGATTAGAGACTTTACAATATCAGCTCGGAAGAACCATGCCTATTGACGGAATAGTATCTCTCGCCATTGCTGTTACCGGGGAGATAGGTAACAATTCATATGATCACAATTTAGGAAATTGGCCCGACATGATGGGGATATTCTTCTATTATGACGAAAAGAATAAAAGTATTATTCTAGCAGATAGAGGTCAAGGTGTCTTGTCTACTTTAAGACATGCTAGACCAGAACTTAAAAACTCCGTTGAAGCTTTAACTGTTGCTTTTACCGAAACAGTTTCCGGACGACAGCCTGAGGTGCGAGGAAATGGCTTAAAATTTGTCAGATCCGTAATAAGCGATAACCCACTATCCTTAGATTTTCAAACGGGAAATGCTTTTTTACATATGAAACAACACAATAATAATCTATTTATCCAAGAAGCAAATACTACAATCAAGGGGTGCTTTGCGACCATAAAAATTGAAAAAAACCAATGATTATCCAACTAAAAAAATTTGGAACCACTTTAGTCTCTAGACCTTCAGGGAAGGAGGCTTTACTGGCTTTTACGCCAATACTCAATCAAATTAACAAAAATGAAGATGTGGTAGTTGATTTTATCGGTGTAATGGTATTAGCCCCTTCATGGGCTGATGAATTTTTAACCCCACTTGGTAAACGCTTTGGTGAACGTTTAAAATTACAGGATACGGAAAATCCATCTGTCAAGGCCACATTGTCAATTCTTTTTTAGTTCTAAGCGCCAACAAATCCTCAATTTTTATCTGCTTTGCTGGGTGTTTTTTGTTAATCTTTTTAACCACATAAACCACATCTTCTCGATAATCGATAGGTAATTCACCCATTTTTACGTCAAAAAGCCGACCATTGTCAACAAAATCAATCTCCTCTCCTTTTTCAGTTATTCTGTAACATATTTCTGACCTTTCTTGCCGTGCCTTCCTCGACAGTTCAATAAATACTGCATTTTCCGCCAAATGCCCCTCTCTAACTGTTTTTGAATACAATCGCAACAGTCCCGTGTCATTAAGATAATATTTTGGTGAAAATCCCTTTACCTTCTTATGTGATCTCCCTTCCCGATACAGTGGATAAATCAAAAATACATCCTGTAAATATTGTAAATAAAACTGCGCCGTTTTTATATCTATTTTCAAATCTTTAGCCACCAGTTTGTCTGATACAGGTGTTGATATCTTGTCACAAAGTAATTGCAATAAATCTTTTAACATTACAGGATTTCTAATTCCATAGTACGACAATAAATCTCGGTACAAAATTCCCTCAATTGTATCCATCAACACCTCTCGTTGACCCGAGATAACATATTCCGGGTATCCCCCAATATTTAAATATTCGTCAACCTTTGCTGTTTTTCTAAATAACTTAAATTCAGCAAACGACAATGGATAAACATGAGTCAAAATAAACCGTCCAGTTAATTTTGATGTCTCTTTTGTTAGTACCAGACTAGAAGATCCCGATAC
>MNZO01000021.1 GCA_001873665.1 Candidatus Shapirobacteria bacterium CG2_30_35_20
GCTCTCCAGCACGAAATAAAAACTAACCCCGACTATCAAGATTTTCAAATAGATTTAATTGAAAATTGTAAATTGAAAATTGAAAATTATGACCTCATCCATTATCCTTATTTCGACCCATTTTTCTTGACTTTACCTCTCACCAAAACTCCGTTTATTGTTACCGTTCACGATTTAATTCCCATCCAAATAGCTAAAACAATTCCCGTCGGATTATTAACTAAATTATTTCCTAAAGGATTATTCCCAAAAATATTTCCTATTGGTATTAAAGGTTTTCTCAAATGGCAAATTCAAAAATATAAATTAAAAAAGGCCAAATACCTTTTAACTATCAGCCACACTTCCAAATATATTATTCACGACATTCTCAACTATCCCAAAGACAAAATATTTACCACCTATCTCGCCGCCGATCCATCATTCAAAATGATAACTAATTCACAATTACTCCAAAACATTAAAACAAAATATAATCTACCTGATAAATTTATCCTATATTTAGGTGACATTGGTCGGAACAAAAATATCCCCAGATTAGCCAAAGCCTGTCTTAAACTAAAAGTTCCTTTAATTATTGCTGGTAGTAGTGCAGTTAAAAAAGTACCCAATGATCCTTGGACAAAAGATATAAAATGGGTCCAAAATAATCAATCTAAATATTTAAAAAGCATTGGTTTTCCCGATGATGACGACAAACCCGTAATATACAATTTAGCCACCATTTATTGCCAACCATCATTATCAGAAGGGTTTGGATTACCTCTACTTGAAGCCATGCAGTGCGGTACTCCTACCTGTTTTTCCCAGCATACTGCCCTAGCCGAAGTCAGCGATTATTCCGGCCTATCTTTTGACCCTTATTCCATCCCTGATATTGCCAAAAAATTAAAATTAGTTTTAGATAACAATAAATTACGCCAAGAATTAATTGATAAAGGTCTAAAAAGAGCTAAATGTTTTTCCTGGCAACTATGTGCCATAAATACACTTGCTGTTTATCGTTTATGTCAATTAAATGCCCAAAAGTAAGCAACATTTTATTTCCGTTATAATTCCCGCCTACAAGCAAGCCGAAACCATTCGTCAAGATATATATTCGATATACGACACCCTTGAAAGAATTCGGTATGATTACGAAATTATTGTGGTCATCGATGGTCTCAGTGTTGACAACTCTCAAAGTGAACTAAATAAAGTAAAGTTAAAAAATCTTAAAGTTATTGGATATAAAAATAATCACGGCAAAGGCTACGCCGTCCGCTACGCCATGGCCCGAGCCAAGGGTGACTATATTGCTTTTATTGATGCTGGCATGGAAATTGACCCCAATGGTTTATCCCTTATTATTGAACAATTAGAGTGGTACGAAGCTGATATAATTGTGGGGTCAAAACGGCATCCAGCCTCTATAGTTAAATATCCATTTCAGCGAAAAATTATTTCTCTTGGAGCTCAAGTAATTTCCAAGTTTTTGCTAAATATCAATGTCCGTGACACTCAAGCAGGCCTAAAAATTTTTAAACGTAAAGTCCTAGAAACCGTACTACCTCGACTATTGTTAAAAAATTACGCCTTTGACTTAGAGTTACTATCAGTTTCCAATCGCCTAGGTTTTACTCGAATTTACGAAGCCCCAATAAAACTGTCCTACGATTTTACCAGTCTAACCCATGCCAGTGGACTAAAAATAATCTTTAATTGTCTTTACGATGCTCTTGCCGTTTTTTATCGATTACGAATAAAAAAATATTACGACAACAAAAATAAACGTAAATGGATTTACGATTCTGAATTAGATATGAGGATAAATACTGGATCATGATCAAATCACAAATTTTTTTTTCAATAATTATTCCAGTTCGAAACAAGAATGATTATTTGCCTGAAACTAAACAAAAATTATTACAACAAACTTACCATAATTACGAGCTTTTAGTAATCACTGACAAAATATCCCCAAACCCTTGCATAAAACGCAACTATGGAGCTAAAATTGCCAAAGGCCGTTATCTATGTTTTCTCGACGATGATTCATTTCCAGACCCAAATTGGTTAAAAAATATTAAAAAACAAATCGATATTTATCCAAATTATGCTGCATTTTGTGGTCCGACTCTAACTCCATCGACTGACAATATTTTACAAAAAGCTTCAGGAAATGTTTGGTCGTCGATCATGGGAAGTGGAGGAGCAGGGATTTTTAGAAGTCAGATTTCAAAACCTCGTTTTGTCGACGATTACCCCACCGTTAATTTAATTGTAAAAAAAACTGTATTTAATAAAATAGGTGGTTTTAATATCAAATATTGGCCTGGTGAAGACACTATTTTTTGTCTCGACTTAATCAAAAATAATCAACAAATATATTATCATCCCAGTATTATCGTGTATCACCATCGTCGAGAAATTTTAAAAGAGCACTTAGCCCAAACCAATCGTTATGCCCTGCATCGTGGTCATTTTGCCAAAATTTTTCCCAAAAACAACCTCAAATTAGGCTATTTAATACCTACATTTTTTACATTGTATTTATTAACTATTCCATTTCACAAATTACTTTTACCATTATATTTATATCTTTTTCTCCTATTTATAACCTTTATTGATATTACTTTTAAATCAAAAAATATTTTACTAGCACTATTGTCTATAATCACCATTTTTATAACCCACATCACCTATGGTATTTTATTTATAATCGGTTTTATAAGTCCCGATTTAAAATTTAAACCAAGGAATTGATTTTATACTCCTACCCATATAGTATTAGTTTATGAAAAATAATAAAATTAAAATAGCTATTTCCTATCCTCCATTAATAAATTCAAAGGGTAATGCCTTTTTAGGTCAAAATCGTCAGTTTCAGTGGACCAATACCGGTAACGTAATTTTACCTGTCATTCCCGCTTATGGTGCTACCGCTCTCAAAAAACTAGGCTATAAAGTATTTTGGGATGACGCCATTGCCGAAAAAATTCAATACGATATTTGGCTAAAAAGAATTACAAAGTACAAACCAAATATTATTTTTATCGAATCTAAAACCCCCGTCATTAAACGCCACTGGGAAATTATAAATCAATTGAAAATTCAATCATTAAAAATTAAAAATTATAAATTAAAAATTGTGTTAATGGGTGATCATGTCACCGCTTTACCTGAAGAATCATTAAATAATTCAAAAGTTGATTATGTTATCACTGGTGGCGATTATGACTTTATGATGTTAAATCTTGTCAACCATATTTATCACAAAAAGAAACTCGAACCTGGTTTTTACTACCGCGCTACCGCGCCATCGCGCCATCGCGCCATAGTCAACTCCGGTAAATTTGCCCTAAAACACCACAATCTAGATAGTCTACCAATTATTGATCGCAAACTAACTAACTGGAAATTATATGGGTATAATAATACCAATTTTAAATACAAGCCCGCTGCCTACATCATGACTGGACGCGATTGCTGGTGGGGAAAATGTACTTTTTGTAGCTGGACTACTACTCATCCTGGCAACACTTTTCGCAATTTTTCCGTCGACCATACTATCAAAGAATTAAAATATTTGGCGTCTTTGGGCATTCGTGAAGTTTTTGATGATACTGGCACACTTCCCATTGGTCCTTGGCTTAAAGATTTTTGTGAGCAACTAATCAAAACTGGTTTAAACAAAAAAATTGCCCTTGGTTGCAACATGCGTTTCGGGGCTTTAAACCAAAAACAATACAACATGATGGGCAAAGCCAGATTTAGATTTATTCTATATGGTCTCGAGTCAAGCAATCAAAATACACTCGACCATATTTTAAAAAACACCAAGGTTGAAGACTCGCGCAAAACTCTAATTATGGCCAAAAAAGCCGGTCTCCAACCCCATTTAACCATAATGGTCGGTTATCCCTGGGAAACAAAACAAGATGCAATTACGACCCTAGACGAGGCCCGATCTTTGTTCAAAGACGGTCTGGCCGATTCGATGCAAGCCACTATTGTTGTCCCTTATCCTGGCACCCCATTATTTGCCGAATGCCAAAAAAATAATTGGTTAAAAAGCACAGATTGGAATGATTACGACATGCGCGCTCCAGTGATGAAATCACCAATTTCCAACCAAGAACAATTGAATCTCGTCCACGGTCTTTTTCACGGAGTGCTGACACCAAAGTTTTTATGGCGTAAAATAGCTAGTATCAGAAATGTTGATGACGTTTCTTATCTTTTTAACTATGCCATTAAATACCTCAAAAAACTTCAAGACTTCCCCAAAAGTTAGCATCGTTATACCCACCCTAAATTCTGCAAAAGTAATCAAAAAATGTCTCGACTCGATTGTTATTCAAAAATACACAAACTACGAGATATTAATATGTGATGGTGGATCAACGGACGAGACATTAAAAATAAGTAAAAAATATAATTGCAAAATATTAAAAAATAAACTAAAAACTGCCGAAGCCGGTAAGGCAATTGGTTTAAAAAATGCTTTAGGAAAATATATTGCTTTTATTGATTCAGACAACATACTTCCAACTACAAATTGGCTATCAGAAATGATCAATCCTCTGGAGTACGATAACACCATAATCGGCTCCGAGCCCTGGGAATTTACTTATCGCAAAAGTGGGGGATTTATAGAACGGTATAATGCCCTAATTGGTGCTAATGATCCTTATGCCTATATTACGGGAATATCCGACCGTAAAAACTATATTAACCATCGTTGGACTTCACAAAAACTTGAAACACAAGACAAATCAACATATCTAAAAATTACCCTAATGCCCAGGCAAACCATACCAACTATTGGTGCCAACGGAACTGTATTTAGAGCTTCATTTTTAAAATCACAACCTCCTACAGACTATTTATTTGATATAGATACTATTTCTAGTGCATTAATCAAAAACAGCAAACCTCTATATTTTGCCAAAACAAAAAACAGTATTATCCACACCTATTGCGAATCGTCCATACCCAAATTTTACAAAAAACAAATGAGACGACTAAAAGATTATTATCATTATAAATCTATCAGAAAATTCAATTACCAAAACACTTTTAGTTTTACCAATATAAAATTTGGACTTTACACAATATTAATAATTCCTATGCTAATTACCACAATAAAAGGGATTATTAAAAAACCAGACATTGCTTGGCTATTCCACCCCATAGCCTGTTTTATAACATTATACTGTTATACGTCTGTTTCTATGTTATATTTATTCGGATTTAACATTGCTCAATCAAGACAAAAATGGCAACAATAAAAAAACCAGGGGTATTAATACTTACACCATTTTTTTCACCAAATATAGGTGGAACTGAAAGACAATTAG
>MNZO01000020.1:0-37692 GCA_001873665.1 Candidatus Shapirobacteria bacterium CG2_30_35_20
AAATTAAAAATTATTTTATGAACATCGGTATTGATGGCAACGAAGCCAATATAAAAACTAGGGTCGGCAGTGGTCAATATTCTTTTCACATTTTGACCCAATTAAATAAATTAAATAAATTACATCACTTCACTGTTTACCTAAAATCAAAACCACTATCTGACATGCCCAAACGAAATAAACTTTGGCACTACAAAGTTATTGGACCAAAACTATTATGGACCAAATTTGCCCTTCCCCTATACCTGGCAATATCCAAAAATAATCTCGATTTATTTTATTCACCTACTCACTATTCTCCCACCCCCAGTCCCATCCCCACTATCCCCACTATCCATGACATTGGTTACTTACAAAAACCAGACGAATTCAATAAAAAAGACTTTTACCAATTAAAAAATTGGACTTATCTTTCAATTAAACAAGCCAAACATATTGTCGCAGTTTCGGAATTTACCAAAAACGAAATTATCAAAGAATACAAAATCAGCCCCCAAAAAATATCCGTCATCCCCAACGGTATTACCAAATTCAAAAAACACACCAAAACAGAATCAGCCAAAATCATGCACAAATTTAAAATAACTAAACCCTATTTTTTATCGGTTGGCACCCTCAAACCTAACAAAAACTATCCTTTTTTAATCAAAGCCTTTTCTGTTTTTCTCTCGCGCCAACGCGCCAACGCGCTATCGTCCCAGTTAGTCATCTCCGGCAAAAAAGGTTGGTTGTTTGATGAAATTTTAAAAACGGTTGTGGATTTAAAACTGCAAGACTCTGTAATTTTTACCAACTATGTCACCGAAAAAGAAAGAAATATCTTATTCCAAAATGCCACCGCTACCGTTTTACCCTCACTATACGAAGGTTTTGGCATTCCCGCCATCGAATCCCAATCGTTTGACACCCCAGTTATCGTTAGTGACATCCCCAGCTATCGCGAAATTTTGGGTAACAGTGGCATTTACATCGACCCTAATGACGAAAAATCCTTAATAAAAGCATTATCTAACATAAAAAATAATCATTCTCAAAACTACAAACGATATTTGTGGACTCAAAGCGCCACCAAACTACTGCACCTATTTGACAACCTAAAATGATATAATATCTCATGTTACCACCGTCTGTAAAACAAACACTTTGGTCGTACGATACCGATAAAATAGACAAAACAAAAGACAAACGATTAATAATCTCCCAAGTCTTAAATTTTGGTAGTAAAGATGCTACCGATTGGGCCATAGATAATTATGGCAAGAAAATCATAAAGACAGTCGCTATGTCAATTCCTAAGGGTCAATGGGGTAAAAAATCTTTAAACTATTGGTCATTAATTTTAGGTTTTGACCAAAACCAAATTAAGCCAAGATTCAATTAAACTATGTACTGGGATATTTTAGACACAAATCGTAAAAATATATTACCTAAATTGGCAAAAATAACCAACGGTTTCTATTTGGCCGGTGGTACCGCCTTAGCTTTACAACTAGGTCATCGTGACAGTATTGATTTTGATTTTTTTTCACCAAAACAATTTAGTAATACAAAATTATTTCAAAAAATTGAAAATATTTTTATTAACCATAAAATTTTAAAAACTCAAGACGAAAAAGACACCCTATCGGTCACCATCGACAATAACATCAAATTTAGTTTTATTACCTATAAATATAAATTAATCAAACCACTAATTAATTCTAAATATTTTGACATAGCTTCAATCGAAGATATCGGCTGTATGAAGCTGTCAGCTATTGTCAGCCGTTATTTATTAAAGGATTATGTCGATATTTATTGGATATTGCATCAAATTAGTTTACCCAATTTAATTATATTAAATCAACAAAAACATCAAAATCTCGACACAAACTTGGTACTAAAAAGTCTGGTATATTTTGACGATATAATTCCAGAACCAATTTTGTACAAAAATAACAAAGAAATTAGTTTTGATGTATTAAAACAATTCTTAACCCAAACTGTTACAAGCTTCTCTCGTGTATAATTCTCCTATGAATGAACACGTCGGCCAAAAAATTTCAATTCAAAACATTATTCCCAAATCACTTAATCGTCTTCAAACTATTTTTCTTGAATTGGAACTATTGTTTTTAAAATACGTCGGTTTTATCCCCATTCATGCCGTTCGCAAATTTTTCTATATTTTATCTGGTCTAAATATGCCCCTAGACTCCAACATTTATATGGGGGCTAATTTTTTTAACCCCTCTGGTATCACCATCGGCCACGACTCACTAATTGGCACCAATGCCTTTCTTGACGGACGCTCACCTCTCACCATTGGTAACCATTCTAGCTTGGCATCCGAAGTTATGATTTACAACGACGAGCACAACATCCACGACCCAAACTATTCCAATTCTTTTGGACCAGTTACCATTGGCGATTATGTCTTTGTTGGGCCACGTGCCATAATTTTGCCCAATATTAAAATAGGAGATGGGGCCGTCATTGCCGCCGGGGCTATAGTTACCAAAAATATCCCACCCTTTGAAGTTTGGGGTGGTGTTCCTGCCCAAAAAATATCTGATCGCAAACTAAAAAATCCCCATTACAAACTAGGTCGAGCCATGTGGTTTCAATGATCAAACGACTATCTATCACTATTTTAGTTTTGTTTAACATATTTTTTGTAATTTATCTGGTCACCCCCACACCCTCACTCAAACTTTTACCTAACAGTGTCTTGTCAACTTTGCCAGGTGATACCACCCAATTAAAAAACGTTACCGGTTACTACACCAACCTTTCACGAACCGAAGTTATCAACTTTTACCTATCTTTTTATCAAAGTCCTTTTTTAATTCGTCTAAATCATCCTCCTGAAAAGTCCAAAGAAATTTTTCGCGACACTATGCAAAGTTATTATTTGGAAGAATTTATAATTCCTTTCAAAGAATCACTATTTATCAATGGCTATGAATGGGAAAAAGATGTCTTTACTAAACCAGAAAAAAGAATTCAAAACAAATTAATCTATAACAATATTACCTATCGCAGTAAGATTAATACCAAAATAATTTCTACCTCAACTTATACTCGCCTCTCAATATTTTTTATAATCCAATTAGGTGTTTATTTAATTTTCCTCTGCTACCGACGATTTTTTTCCCAAAATGCCAAATAATCCATTGTTATCCATTATTGTTGTTTCTTTTAATACCGCCGATATTACCATAAGTTGCATAAAATCTATCTATCAGGACAAAGGTCTAAAAGACATCCCTTTTGAAATAATTGTTATTGACAACGCCTCCACCGACGATAGCATTTTGAAAATTAATAAATTTATCCATTCATTAAAAATTGAAAATTGTAAATTGAAAATTAATTCCTCAAATCTCGGTTTTGCCAAAGCCAACAATCAAGGTCTAAAAATCGCTCGGGGTCAATATATTTTATTATTAAACTCCGATACTATTATATTACACTCTGCTATTTCTCAATCTTTAAATTGGCTATCCAGCCACCCCGAAGCTCACTGTTGCACCGCTCAATTATTAAACAAAAATAAAACCATTCAAGCCTCCGGCGGATTTTTCCCGACGTTATCAAATATTTTCACTTGGTGTCTGGGTCTTGACGATTTGCCCTTTACTAATTTTTTTATCCGCCCCTTTCACCCCCACACTCCTAAGTTTTACACCAAGGACAATTTTTACACCAAGGATCATCCTCAAGACTGGGTCACTGGCGCCTTCATGCTATTCCGCAAATCAGTTTATGACAAAATTGGTGGATTTGACAAAAATTGGTTCATGTATGGCGAAGAATATGAATATCAATATCGCCTGCATTTGGCTTTTCCTCAAACCCAATGTTGGTATCTAATCGGACCCCAAATTATCCATCTTGGTGGTGCTTCATCTGTCACCAAAACTGATCCCATTACCCGTGAATATGAAGGCGTTATTGCTTTTTTTACTAAACATAAACCAAAATATCAATTACCCATCATCAAAATTTTACTAAAATTAAATAGTTCTTTACGCAGTATTATTAATCCAATCTATGAACATCTTTAGAATAATCCTTGCCACCTTAATTTTATTTATTCCTCTATATCCAAAATTTCCCTTAGCCAATTTTTCTGGAATTTATGTTGCTCTTCGTCTCGACGATATCATTATTGCTATCGTCATCTTAATTTGGGTCTTCGCCCAAATCAAAAACAAATTCCCCATTCTTAAACAAAAAATTACTTATTTATTTTTGGCCTATTTTGTCGCCATATCAATTTCAACTCTCATCGCCGTTTTTATTTATCAAACCACTTCACCCCATATTCTCCTGCTCCATCTCTTCCGACGTTTCGAATATTTGTCATTATTTTTTATCACTCTCGGGGCACTCCCCACCAAAAAGGATTTTTCCTTCTCTTATTATTTTTTACTTCTCAGTCTCCTTGGGATTACCCTCTATGGTTATGGTCAACGCCACTACAACCTCCCCATAATTTCCACCATGAACGAGGAATTTTCTCGTGGCCAATTACTCCAAACGAGTATTTGGACTCGAGTCAGCTCAACTTTTGCTGGGCATTACGATTTGGCCGCCTATCTTAGTTTAGTTTTAATTATCATCTTTTCACTCATCCCCATTATAAAAAATAAAATCCTAAAAACCGTTTCTCTGATTTTATTTTTGGTTAGTTTTAATTTATTGACCCAAACCGCCTCTCGGATTTCCATTTTCGCTTTTTGGGGAGGTTGTTTTGTCGCCCTCTTTTTAATCAAAAAATACCTCTGGATTATTCCTATTTCACTTCTAGTTGTCTATTCAATGTTCAATTCAATTGATTTAAATCAACGGCTCCTCGCCACCCTCAACATTCTCAAACCAAAACCAACTCCTACCATTATCATCTCAACCAAACCAACAACACCTCAACCTACCGCCATAATTATCAAAATAAAACCAACACTCACCAAATATGTTGTCGTCCCCACCCCCTTTCCCACCATTATTCGTCATGGACCAATTGACGAATTTATTCCCATTGATACCGACATTGGAGTCGCTCGATCAGGAGAAATTCGCTTTAATGTGGAATGGCCCCGCGCCATCAATGCTTTCCAAAAAAATATTTTGTTTGGCACTGGTTTAGGGTCAATTTCTCTGGCCACTGATAATGATTTTCTCCGACTTTTGGGTGAAAGTGGCATCTTCGGTTTCATCACCTTTTTATTTATTCCATTTTATTTTCTCCTCAAAACCATCAAATATTTTTGGCAAAAAAAACCAGATTTTTACATTCAACTTCAATTGATTTTTATCGGAGTTATTGTTTCAGCTTTTGCCAACGCTATTTTTATTGATATTTTTGAAGCTTCAAAAGTAGCCTATACTTTTTGGATTATAATGGCTATTTTTTACCGACTTATTGAACTAAATTCAAACAAGAAATGAATAAAACAAAAATATTTATAATCATTCTCGCTCTATTTATTGGATTATTACTTCGATTATACAAAATCTATTCACCTATTGCCGACTGGCACTCCTTCCGTCAAGCTGACACCGTTTCCGTTACCAAAATATATTCCCAAAATGGTTTTGATTTTCTCCACCCAAAATATTTTGACGTCTCCTCTACCCAATCTGGTATCAACAATCCCCAAGGTTTTCGCCTGGTCGAAGCACCAATCTACAACACAGTCTCCCTAGTATTTCATAATATTTTTCATCAAAATGTCAAAGTATCTTCTCGCCTTGTTTCTATTTTATTTTCTTTGGGTAGTGGATTTATAATTTTTCTTTTTGTTCTTAAAACAACCAATCTTTTCTTGCCCTCACTTTTTAGTCTCCTCCTTTTTATGGTTTTACCCTTTAATATCTATTATTCACGCACTACTCTGCCCGAACCAACCGCCGTTTTTTTTATGATGCTTTCACTTTATTTATTTACCAAAAATATCTATATTTCTGCCCTCTCCCTCGCCTTGTCAATACTAGTCAAACCCTACACCGCCATTATCATCTTTCCCACCTTGTTAACTTTAATTTTTATATACAAATCCAATTTAATTTTTAACAAAAATTTATATAAAATATTTATTTTTGCCATTTTAAGTCTTTTGCCATTTATTTTGTGGCGTTTGTGGATTTCTCAGTTCCCAGAGGGTATCCCCGTCAGCAACTGGCTTTTAAATAATGGCACCACCACCACTTTTCCCAGCTGGTTTCATGGTTACAACCTCAGTTTTCTCAACAAATTAATTGCCCTCCGCCCCCATTGGTGGTATTGGCTATTCCAAGACCGTCTTGGCAATTTAATATTGGGAGTTTATGGCGTTATTCCTTTATTTTTGGGACTAGCCTATCGACGTAAACATTCACAAGCAATTACTATTAGCCTAACCGTCGGCATTTTTTTATATTTTCTAATTATAGCCCAAGGCAACATTCAACACGACTATTATCAAATATTAATTATTCCCTCACTCTCAATTCTTTGTGGTTTGGGCTACTTTTATATTTATGAAATAATTTTCAAAAACTATTTTCTCAAAATTTTCTCGATTTTCTTCATCTTTACTCTGTCAACTTTTCTATCATATCAAAGAGTAGTTGAATATTACAAAATCAATAACCCCCAAATCATCACCGCGGGCAACAAAGTCAACGAAATTACCCCCAAAAACTCAATAATTATTGCCCCTTACAATGGTGACACTGCTTTTCTTTACCAAACCAATCGTTCTGGTTTTCCTATCGAAATTTATGATTTTGAATCAATTAAAAAAGAATTTCCTGCACGACCGATTTACTTTACCTCAGTAAATTATGACGACTACACCAATAAAATTATCAAACAATTCCCCACCATCTATCGCGACAGCCAATTTATTATTTTAGAAATATCAAAATGACCAAAAGAAATATTTTAATGGTCACCCCCTATATTCCCAGATTAGAACAATCGGGCGGTCAGCGTCATTCGTTTTTTACCCTAAAATATTTATCCAAAACCAACAATGTTACCTTAATTTGTTATAGCCGCAACGAGGATGGGCTACAAGAAGTAAAACAATATTGTCAAAAAGTAATTATTGTCAAAAGATCCACCACCTGGAGTCTGTCAAACATTTTGTCAACTGGATTTGGAATCTATCCATTTTTACTGGTAAATTACATTAACAAAGAATTTCGTCACGCCATTGAGACAGAAATAAAAAATGGCAAGTTTGACATCATCCATTGTGATTGTCTCTATCCTATGGCTAATATTCCCAAGACTAATATTCCGACGATTCTGGTTGATGTCACTATCGAGTATGCCATTTATCAGCATTTTGCCGATTCTCTTACTAGCTGGCAAAAAATTTTACGACCACTACTCATGGTTGATGTCCTCAAACTCAAATATTGGGAAACCAAATATTGGCGTGAAACTGATACCGTTATTATGTTTAGCCACGAAGACCAAGAATTTGTTGCCAAAGTTACCGGACGCAAGGACATTCAAATTTTTGAAGATGCGGTTGACCCAGAATATTTTAATTTACCTAGAAAAACAGAAAAATCAAAACACCCTACCGTCCTCTTCGGTTGCTCCAACATGAAGTGGATGCAAAATCGCGAGTCAGTTGATCTAATATTAAGAGACTATTGGCCACAAATTAAAAAACGGTATCCCACTTCTCAATTACTTATAATTGGACGCAATGCTCCCGAAATTTTTGGCAAATACAATTCTGATAGTATCATCGTCGCCGAAGCCGACACCAACGGACCTCACAATCCTCAATACTATTACGAATACAGTTGGATATTACTTGCTCCTATGGGTAGCGGAGGAGGAACTCGCAATAAATTTTTAGAAGGTATGACCTTTGGTCTACCAGTTATCACCAACCCCGAAGGGGGGATGGGCAATATAAAAATTAAAAATTATCATCATGCCATTGTCTGTCCTAAAAAAGAAATTTTAAAAAATATATACAAATTGTTTGACAACCCAAAATATCGACAATCAATGGGACAAACCGCCAGTGAATTAATAAAAAACAATTATTCTTTTGATCAAAGTGTCAAAAAACTCAATCAAATCTATGACCAAAGCATCAAAAAATAATCCCATATTATCGATTGTAATTTTATACTACAATTCTCAAGATTATTTAGAGAAATGTCTCGACAGCCTAGCTAAATCAAAATTAAATAAATACACCATTGAAACTATTATCGTCAACAATGGCACCACTGATGGTATTGCCAAACTGGCTGAAAATAAATTTAAAACTAACCCAATTATTAATTCTCACTTCATCTACTCACCTACCAATTTAGGTTTTGCCAGTGGTAATAATTTTGGAGTTAAACATATTAATCCCTATTCAAAATATGTTTTATTTGTCAACGACGATATGATTTTTTTCCCCGATACAATAACTAAAATGATTAATTTTTTTGAAAAAAACATACAAGTCGATGCTTCAACTTGTCATGTTACTCTAGCCAATTCCGGTAAACTCGCTCCCGAAACCCACCGCGGTTTCCCCACTCCATGGAATACTTTTTGGCACTTTTTCGGTTTAGGTATTCCCAAATTATTTCCCAAATCTAAACTATTACACGGATATTTGAGTGATTACAAAGAATATACCACCACTCAAAAAATTGATTGCTGTCAAGGTTGTTTTTTGATGTTAAAGAAAACAGTCGGAGAAAAAATTGGCTGGTGGAACGAAAAGTATTTTTTCCTAGGTGAAGACTTAGACCTCTGTTATAAATTAAAACAAAATAACTTTTCTCTTTATTTTTATCCCAAACCCAAAATTATTCATTTCCATGGAATATCTTCTGGTCTTAAAAAGACTAAATCAAATGCTAATCGTCAAACAAAAATTCATTCAGCCAAAGCATCAACTTCAGCCATGAAAATTTTTTATCAAGAAAATTTAATGCCAGACTATCCCAAACTTCTCCATCCTATCATTTATTTAGGCATCAAATTTTTAGATGTCTACCGCATCTTTAAGGCAAAATATTTATGAAACAAACCACCTACGCTTTTATTGATAGTCAAAATTTGAACCTAGGTACTGGCAACGATTTATATCGAAACAACAAATTGATATATAAGGGTTGGAAATTAGATTATCAAAAATTTTTTATATTTCTAAAAGATAAATATAGAATCTCACGGGCCATTTTATTTATTGGATATATTAAAGAAAATGAAAATCTATATAAAAAACTTAAGAGTTTTGGTTATGAAATAATTTTTAAGCCTACAGTTACCGATAAAAACGGTAAGACAAAAGGTAATGTTGATGCTGAGTTAATTCTTCACTCAGCTGCCAAACTTATAGATAAATACAATAAGGCTATTATCGTATCGGGAGATGGTGATTTTTATTGTTTATATGAATATCTAGAAGAAAAAAATAAATTAGAATCGATAATAATCCCCAACAGAAAATCTGCATCATCTCTTCTAAAAAAGTTTGAAAAATATAAATTATTAATCGAAACAAAAAAGTTAAAATTAAAATTTAGACAAAAAAATAAGGGGCGTAGCGCATAGATACTTAATCTATGAGTCGTGTCCCTATCGTGATTAAGATAATTATACAAAAAATGAAACATATTGTCAATAAACCACACATTGTCATCGATGCCCGATTATATGGTCCAAAGCATACTGGTCTAGGTCGGTATACCAAAAATTTACTTGTCGCTTTAATCAAGTTACCTAATTTTAATAAATATAAATTTACATTGTTAATCTACCCCGAACTAAAAGCCGAGATAAAAGGAGATTTGGGCAAAAATTTTAACTACTTTATCACCAATATTCGCCACTATTCTATAATCGAACAAATTTTATTGCCCATAATTTTAAAATATTTACAACCCGATTTAGTCCATTTTACTCATATCGACAAGCCAATATTGTATTTAAACAAATCAGTTGTCACCGTCCACGACTTAATAAAATTATTTAGTAAAGGCCAAGAAACTACCACCAAATTTATTTTATTTTACTGGATAAGATATTTTGCCTACCTGCTAATGACTCATGTAATTTTAAAAACCAGTTATGTTATCGTCCCTAGTAATTTCTGGCGCGACTATATTATCAAAAAATACCAATTTAATCCCCAAAAAATTATTACTACCTACGAGGCTGTCGACCCCAATCTTTCTCCCAAAATTGTAAATTGTAAATTGAAAATTGAAAATTATATTCTGTATACCGGCAATCTCTATCCCCATAAAAATATAAAAATTGTTTTCCAAGCTCTACAGCAATTACCCAAATTAAAATTAAAAATAATTAGCAAAGCCAGTGTTTTTCAAAAACGTGCTGTCAATTTGGTCAAAAAATTAAATATTTCATCTCAAGTCGAATTTTTAGGTTATGTTCCTGATAATAAATTTGCCGATATTTACCAAAATGCTCTTGCCTTAGTCCATCCGGCATTTCTTGAAGGTTTTTCTCTAACTGGGCTCGAAGCTATGGCTCAAAACTGTCCCGTTATTGCCTCAAACGCCAGCTGTCTCCCCGAAGTCTATAGTGATTCAGTCCTATATTTTGATCCATCAAAACCAAATCAACTTATCAAACAAATCAAAAATTTACAAACTAATCCAAAACTTCGTCAACAACTAATCACCAAAGGCCATCAACAAGTCGCCAAATATTCCTGGGCTACATGTGCCAAACTTACTTTGGATTTTTATAGTAAAAGTATAAGCAATTAATCATTTTAAATTAAAAATTGATTAAAAATTTAAAATTAAAAATTAAAAATTCCCCTCGTATTGCTATCTATTACGATTGGTTAAATCAATGGGGTGGTGCTGAAAAAGTTTTATTAAACATCATAAAAATATTTCCCAATGCAGAACTTTTTACGTTATTTTATGATAAAAATAAGTGTGATTGGTTACCCAAAAACATTAAAATCCACACCAGTTTTTTACAAAATTTACCCCAAACAAACTTTCTCACCCCCATTTACGATATGGCTGCCGAAAGTTTTGACTTTAAAAATTTTGATATCGTCATTTCCACAACCAGTAACGTCGGACATTGTTTACTCACTAGCCCCAATACTTTATTCGTTTGTTATTACCACAATTTAAACAGATATGTTTACATTCAACCACCCAAATTATTAATTCCACTTTTAAACATTTACAAAACAATCGATAAAATTTTAGCCAAACGACCCGATGCTACACTTTGTAATTCTTTTACTACTCAACAACGATTACTTTCTAATTTAAATATAAATTCAAAAATTATCAACCCTGGTATTGATACAAAATATTTTATTCCCATAAAAAACCCCACTAATGACTACTTTTTAGTTGTCGGACGACTAGTACCCCACAAAAGTGTCGATTATGTTGTTAAAACATTTTTAACTTTAAAACAAAAGTTAATCATTGTTGGTTCTGGGCGTGACCAAAATAAATTAAAAAAAATAGCAAAAAATGCCAAAAATATTTTTTTTCTAGGTCAAGTAAACAATAACAAGTTATTATCCCTCTATCAAAATTGTTCCGCACTAATTTGCCCACAGATTGAAGATTTTGGAATCATTTCACTTGAAGCCCAAAGTTGCGGACGTCCAATAATATATTTTAATACCGGCGGAATTACTGAAACAAATATAGAAAACAAAACTGGAATTAGTTTTAACCGTCAAAATAAACAATCGCTTTGTAATGCAATAAATAAATTTACCAAAACAAAATTTGACAACAAATTTATCAGTCAACACGCCAAAACATTTGACGAATCTATCTTCATGCTAAACTTTAAAGAAGCAATAAATAAATTATGGAAGAACAAATCTTTGTAATCCTCTGCGGTGGTACCGGTCCCCGACTGTGGCCTCTATCTACCACTTCCCACCCTAAACAACTATTACCCATACTGTCCGACAAAAGCCTTCTTGAACAAACCATCAGTCGGCTTACCAAAGTCACCAATTCTAAAAACATTTTTATTACCGCCAGCAATCGGAATATTAATCAAATAACCAAAATTGCCAAAAAATTTATTTCATTAGACCATATTTTTATCGAACCTGACAAAAAAAATACCGCCATGGCTATTTATTTCACCCTATCTCAGTTCTCAAATTTAGATCCAGACACAGTGGTCTCTTTTCTCCCTTCCGATCATTTTATAACCCCAATCAATAAGTTCAAAAGCGATCTCCAAAAAGTCAGCCAAATTGCGGTGGATAATAAATCAATTGTCACCATTGGTATTCATCCCACCTCGCCCAATCCTTCATTTGGTTATATTTTAAAAAATAAAAAATTTGTCGAAAAACCCAATAAAATTCAAGCCCTAAAACATATTATAAATGGCGCCCTATGGAATTCAGGAATTTATACTGCCACTATCGGCACTTTTTTATCAGAATTTATTAAATATTTTCCCAAACCAAATTATCAAAAATCAAAACCTCTTTCTTTTGATAAAGCTATATCCGAAAAAACCAAAAATATTGACTTCATCAAAGCCTCTTTTGATTGGAGTGATGTTGGTGAGTGGGGATCAATTTATAATAAATCAAAACCAGACTTGCAACATTTGACTATCGTCAACTCTCAAACAAAATATCTATCACAAAACAGCCACCATTGCTTAATTTCATCTGAGAATCCCAACAAATTAATTGGTCTAGTTGCTGTCAGTAACCTGGCTATTATCGATACTCCAAATGCTTTATTAATCTCCACTCTCGATCAAAGTTCACAAGTCCGCGATTTAATTATCAAAATTGTCAATAATCCAAAATTAAAACATTATTTTGTCGACGATGAAAAATAAAATTATTCTTTATGATTTTCGAGTTGCCATTTTTCCCCTCGTCAAACGACTAATCGATATAATCAGTTCACTACTTTTGCTCATTATTTTTTCCCCCATATTGATTATTGTTTCGGCAATTATAAAACTAACTTCTACTGGCCCAGTTATTTTCAAACAAAAACGAGTTGGTAAAAATGGTTTATTTTATATGTACAAATTTCGTTCTATGAGAATTGGTGATAATGACAAATTTTTGAAAGAGAAATATCCTGATTTGTGGATAAAATACAAAAATAATGATTGGAAGCTATCTGTCAATGAAGACCCCCGAATTACCACTATTGGCAAAATAGTTCGTCAAACATCAATTGATGAAATGCCCCAATTTATAAATGTTTTACGTGGTGAAATGAGCTTAGTTGGCCCTCGAGCGTATCGCAACGAAGAATTAAACGAATATGCCACAAAATACCCCAATACTCAAAAATATATCGCCAATATTCGTTCTATCAAACCAGGAATTACCGGACCATGGCAAGTTTCTGGCCGGAACAATCTATCTTTTGAAAAAAGATCCAAACTTGATTCTGACTATGCCAACAACCGTTCAATATTAAACGAAATTATCATTATCATCAAAACTCCATTTGCTATGTTTTCTAATTGGTAATTTGCTACAATATTTTATGGAAATACCACAAGAGATAAATCAAAACCCTGTTATTAAACCCAATAAGTTAAAAATTACTAGCAACAAGAAACTGCGATTGATTTTGATTGTTTTTGGCATAATTGTTGGCATTATAATTTTGCTCTCAACCATAACTTACGTTTTTGCCTATTTACCAGCTCAAAAACTATCAAATCAAATAAATCTCACCAAGATTGAAGCCGAAAAACTTAAACAAAACATTTCCGACAAAGATATCGCTAGTGCCAAAAATCAATTGATTACCATCCAGAGTAACCTTGACAAAGTATCGCAAAATCTTTCAACATTTTCTTATTTTAATTACTTACCTTATTTAAAAAATTATTATCAAGATAGTCAAAGAATGGTTAAAATTGCCAACAATGGAGTCGAGATTGGAAACACCCTTATTAAGGCCATTGAACCATATCAAGATTTTCTCGGGCTAAAAGGTGCCGCCACCTCTAGTGCCAAAACCACCGAAGACAGGATTGCTTTTTTGACTCAATCTATTGAAAGTATTTTGCCCCATTTGGACTTAATTGAAACCAAAATTAAGGAAATCGATAAACTGCTTTCACAAATCGACATCACTAAATATCCCGAAACTTACCAAAACTATAATCTCAAAAACATCTACAATCAATCCCGACAAGTAATTAGTAAAACCCAAAAACTCGTCTCCGATGGTCGACCAATTCTCACCAAAAGTTCTTGGCTTCTTGGCAAAGATAAACCCCGCAATTACCTAGTTATTTTTCAAAATGACGGCGAGCTTCGCCCCAGTGGAGGTTTTTGGACTGCCTACGCCACGATTAAAATTGACAAAGGCAAGGTAATCCCCGGACCAGCCAGCAATATTTACGATCTTGATGATGCAATTTCCAGTACCACTCCCGCACCTCGAATTATTAAGTCGTACCATATCAATGTCCCCTACCTAAATCTTCGGGACAATAATTTATCTCCCGATTTTCCCACTGATGCCCAAATATTTTTAGATACCTTTTACAAAGCTACCAAGGGAAAAACTTCCTACGATGCTGTTATTGCCCTCGATACCAATGTTCTAGTTGATATGGTCACCATCCTGGGTAAATTAGATACTCGTGTTGGCACGTTTACTACCAAACCCGACAAACGCTGTGACGGCTGTCCTAAAATTATTTATGATTTGGAATGGATTTCTGGACGCCCCAGAAATTTCATTGAAAAAAACCGCAAAGATTTTCTCGCCCCATTAATGTCAGCGCTTCTTAACAACGCCATGGGTGCCGGCAAAGATTATTTGCCAAAACTAGGACAAGCATTTTTTACCAATATTTTTGAAAAACATATTCTGTTTTATTTTCCCGACTCCGATATGCAAAAAGCCGCCAACATGGCCAATATCTCAGGCAGTATCACCCAAACACCTCCCGAAATTGACTATCTCCATTTAAATGATGCTAATTTTGCCTCTGCTAAAAGCAATATTTTTATTACCCAAAAAATTAAACACGAAATATCGGTTGCCAACAATAAAATAGAACATAAATTTGCCATTACTTACACCAACCCCTCCAAGGCTTCCAACTGCAATTTAGAAAAGGGGGATTTATGTCTCAATGCTGCCAAATATCGAAATTTGTTCAGATTGTATACCCCAATCGGTAGCAAATTAATCAAAATGACTGGCTCCGAAGTCGAACCAGTTCTTTACCAAGAGTTAGGCAAACAAGTTTTTGAAGGTTTTTATGGTGACAAATATCCACTTTATCCAGTATCGAGCAATAAAGTTACCATTCAATATCAAACTAGTGTTACCCCTCACAAAAACTACAATTTATTACTCCAAAAACAGCCAGGAACTAAGGCTATCCCCTACGAAATTTTTCTCAATGGTAAACTCATTGAGACTTTTTCCTGGACAGGTGATAAAAATATAAAATTATCTCTGTGAGTCAACAATCATTTAACACTCGGGCAATTGTTGTTAATCTTAAAAACAATCAAGAGAAAAATTTACACATAACACTATTAACCCCTACCTTAGGTAAAATAGTTGCTCTTGCTGTCGGGGCAAAATCACTCAAATCATCTCGAAACCAAAGTCTTCAATTGGGTAATATTGTCAACGTCTCCCTTTACCAAAAAAACAACTACTATTGGCTAACCGAGTGCCAAAGCATCATTTCTTTTCTCCAAATCAACCATCAATTAATTCAACTAAACCTCTTATTTTATTTTTTAGAAATTATCAAAAACTTTGCTCCTCAAAACGAGGCTTCACCACAACTTTTTGAATTATCATCAGCCGCAATTTCTAGTCTCTACCACAACCACTGGCCAAAATTCATCAAAAATCAAATTGATATATTAAACACTTTAGGTTTTGGCGCCCCAGACACTTTACAGCAAAATTATTTTGACAAAAACTATCAGCTCGCCCAACAACAATTAATATTATATTTCGAATCCATTCTCCAAAAACCCCTCGCCTCCCACCAATTGTTAACAAAATAATACACTTTTTATATTCCGCTACTAGTTTTGCTATAATTCTCTATGTCAAAAAACAACCAAAATAATCTCACGACCAAAATAGTTTCGCTGTGTAAACGTCGTGGCATAATTTTTCAAAACAGTGAAATATATGGTGGAATCCAGGGGTTTTATGATTATGGTCCGATCGGCTCTTTAATGAAAAACAACTGGAAAAACTTATGGTTAAGAGAAAACATTCAAAAACGTGACGATGTTGTTTTAATTGATGGGTCGATTATTACCCATCCGACTGTTTGGCAAGCTTCTGGTCATGTCAAAAATTTTGCCGATATTATGGTCGAATGCAAATCTTGCCACAAACGCTTTCGTCCCGATTTAATTGATAATGCCACAAAATGCCCGAAATGTGGGGGAGAATTTACTGAAGGTAAAAAATACAATATTTTATTTGAAACCAATGTTGGTGTTATCGAAAGTGAAAAAACACACACTTATTTACGCGGTGAAGCTTGCCAAACAATTTATCTAGACTTTAAAAACATCATCGACTCCACTCGTGTCAAAATTCCATTTGGCATTGCCCAAATTGGAAAAGCTTTTAGAAACGAAATTACCCCAAAAAATTTCCTTTATCGCACTCGCGAATTTGAACAATGGGATATTCAATATTTTTGCCATCCCACCGATATGGACAAGTTTTATGAATATTGGAAACAAAATCGCATGGAATGGTACCAATCATTATTTAACAACAAAAAAGATTTAAGATTCCGACAGCACGAAAAAGATGAATTAGCCTTTTACGCCAAAAAGGCGTTTGACATTGAATATAATGCTCCCTGGGGCTGGGCTGAAATGGAAGGTATTCATTGGCGTTCAGATTATGATTTAACTCAACATCAAACTTTTTCAAAACAAGACTTATCTTATCGTGACCCAGTTACCAACGAAAAATATTTACCCCACATTGTCGAAACCAGTGGAGGAGTTGATCGTTCTTTTTTCTTTTTATTACTTGACGCCTATAGAGAAGAAACTAATGAAAAAGGTGAAATACGTATTTCACTAAAAATTAATCCAAAAGTTTCTGCCTACAAAATGGCAATATTTCCATTAGCTGCCAATAAACCAGAGTTAGTTGATAAGGCTATAAATTTATACAAATCATTAAAATCAAAATATTCAGTTGATTTTGACGACAGTAGTAATATCGGCAAAAAATATCGCCGCCATGACGAAATTGGCACCCCTTGGTGCGTCGTTGTTGATTATCAAACATTGGAAGATAAAACTATTTCTATTCGCGATCGAGACACTATGGAACAAATTCGTCTACCCATTAGCCAAATTGACGTTTGGTTGGCAAATAAACTACAATAAAATATGAAAAAACAATTCTCTCTTTCTCGGTTATCTGTTATCTGTTTACTGTCATCAGTGTTTGTTCTTTCCTCTTGTGGTGCCAAAAAAACAATTTCAACTGCGACCCCCACCCCCATCCCCCGAGAATTAGTTATCACCGATGATCAAAAACCCACCATCAAGCTTACCCCACGTCAAGATGGTCACGAATTAACCCTAACCATCTCCCAGATAAACTCCTTGTTTATCAAAATAGAGTACGAATTGATATACACTGCTGTCGATGGTGGTCTGGAAATCGAAAAAGGGGTTAGTGGTAATATCGAAAGCAAAGATATACTTAATGGTACCGCCGAAAGAAAAATATTATTAGGCACCGAAAGTTGTACCAACGGATGTAAATATAAATACGATTCTGGTATCAATGGCGGATCACTTAATTTAACCTTAATTACCGAAGACAATCAGGTAGCATCACTTGAAATGCCATTCACCCTAACTTCAAGTAAGGGTAAAAACTTTACTATCACATTTAGATAACTGTGAAATACCATATTCCAGTATTGTTGTCTGAAGTAATCACTCGATTTAATCCACAGCCAGGAAATATATATATTGATAGCACTGTTGGTCACGGTGGCCATAGTCAAGAACTACTAAGTAAAGGGGCTATCGTCTATGGTATCGACGCTGATAAAAATAATTTAACAATTACTACCGATAGAATAAATAACCCAAATTTTCACCCAATTTTAGGTAATTTTAAAGACATAAAAAAAATCTGGCAAAAATATATCAACGCTCCCGTCGACGGTATTCTCGCTGATTTAGGGCTTAGCAATAATCAACAAAGTCAAGAAGGTAGGGGGTTTTCCTTTAACGATAGTCAATCTCTTGATATGCGTCTTGACCCTAATACCCAAGAAACTTCTGCCAAAGATATCATTAATAGTTATGACGAAACTCAACTATATTTACTATTTTCCAAAATCGCTCAAGAACAATTTGCCCTCCCCCTAGCCCAAAAAATTATCACCTCTCGACAACAATCAACCATTAAAACCGGAAAGCAACTAGCCGATATTATTCATGAGTATTATCAATCAAGACATATTCGAAAAGCGATTGACCCCGCCACCAAAATTTTTATGGCTCTACGCATCGAAACCAATAATGAATTTGAAAATCTAAATATCTTTCTTAATGACAGTCAAAAAATAATTAAAACAAACGGAATTATTGCCATTATTTCTTTTCACTCGAGCGAAGACCGAATTGTTAAAAATTTTATTAAAAAAAATAATTTTACGACCATTCGTTTTTTGCCAACCAAAGATGAAATAAAAACTAACCATCTCTCCCGCTCCGCCGTTCTTAGAGTTTACAGCTAAGCTACTGCCAATATTTGTTCAATTTTTGCGACCTTAACTTCAAGATTGTCAAATTCATCACTGGTCGGGGCATCATCTTCGAGATATGCCAGTGATTTCCCCAGTTTATCAATTCGGTCATTAACTCCTTTAAATCCTTTATCCATTTTTTTATCTAAACCATCCATTCTATCGCTGAGTTTTTTATCAAGTTTATCAATTCTTGCTAACAAGTCGCCTCTCATAGTACTCTGGCCATTAACCAACATTTGAAACATTTTTTGAATATCGTCCATACCATTACTCTAAAGTATTTTTTCTGTTAACGCAATGACATACACACCATACTATACTATTAATATATGCCCAACCGAATTTTACTCACCGTCACCCTTAGCCTGTTTTTTTTTCAATTAGCATTTTCGATAATCTATTCCAATATTATCATCAAAATAAACCAAACGTTTTTTGAAAAAAACAAAGTTTACACCAATTTATCATCAGTTAATCAGAATTTAGAACTCCAATATGTCCAAAAATACGCCATCAACCAACAATAATCGACTCAAAGCTGTCAATCTGACAATCATCTTTGCCTTTACCATCGTCATGGCGCGACTTTTTTACTGGCAAATAATTATGGGTCCCACCATTCGGGCCGATAACATATCCCAAAATTCAAAACTACAAAAAATTCTCCCTAAAACTGGCAAGATTTTATCATCAGACAATTTTCCCTTAAGTCTTGGCGTAAAAGCCTATAAACTATCAATTTATAAACCAAATTTAAAAATAAACTTAAATGAATTATTCAAAAAAATCGACAAAATAAAACCCAATACCATTCTCAACAACAACATTCAAATTAATAATCTCAACAATCCTCAGATCAAATGGGTCACCCTCAATGGTACGTTTGACCAAATTCAAAAACAACAACTAACAATCCCTGGAATCGAATTTGAAGAAAGTAGTTTTCGCTATTACCCCGAAGGTAATTTGGCCAAAAACATCATCACCAATTTAGAATCGTTTTATCGTCGAATCCTATTTGGAAAAACTGGTTTTTCACTTTCATCTATTGATGGTACTGGTCAAACCATATTAACCAAACGAAACTGGCGTCAATCAGAAACCGACGGTCAAGATATTAAAACTAGTTTAAACCGCCAAGTACAGATAATTTTGACCGACACTCTCACAAAAGGTCTTGAGATTTATCAGGCCAAAAGTGCTTCAGGCACAATTATTGACCCAAGTACAGGTCTCATAATTGCTATGTCCTCAATCCAGTCTGACACCACCCCCAATAATAATATTGACAATATTAGTAATTTGTTTGAACCGGGATCTATATTCAAACCACTAGTTGTCGCTATGGCTCTCGACAGTAAAAAAATTGATACCGATTTTATTTGTTCTGATTGTTCAAAACCTCGAGTTTTGGGCCAATACACCATTAATAATTGGGATAATACCTTTCACCCCAATTCAACCCTAAGTGACATTATTAAAAACTCAGATAATATTGGAATGAGCAATATTATTCAAAGACTAGATAAAGATAATTTTATAAAATACTTTCACGCCCTTAAACTCGACTCAAAAAGCGAAATCGACTTAATCGGCGAATCGATTTCTCCCCCCAAAAAATTCATAGCCGATATTGATTTGGCCACCGCCTCTTTTGGTCAGGGACTAGCCGTCAATGAATTACAAATGGTTCAAGCCTTTAACACCCTGGCCAATCAGGGCAAATTAATCTCTGGCCATTTCAACACCCAAATATTACCCAGCCCTATAAATGTTTTTTCACCAGAAACCGTAATAAAAGTTATTGATATCCTAAAATATGCCGTAGAAAACAGCGCCATCAAATCCCTAAAACCAAAAAATCTCGAAGTTTGTGCTAAAAGTGGTACTGCCCAAATCGCCATTGGAGGTCAATACAGTGACACCAACACTATTGGTTCATATGTTGGCTTTTCCCCCTGTACATCACCCAAATTTACCATGATTATCACTATTAACCAACCCCAAAAGGGGGAGTGGGGTTCATCCACCGCCGCCCCCCTCTGGTTTGAAATTGCCACAAAAATCTCCCCTTTGTTATAATATGTAACCAAAATGTATAAAAAAATATATAAGATTTGTTTTCAAAAAATTAAAAATATATTCTGGCACCTTCCCAAAAGTATTTTTTACAATATCTATTTCGGTTTCCCTCATCGTAATCTTACCTTAATTGGTGTTACAGGAACCGACGGCAAAACCACCTCTGTCAACCTAATTCACCAAGCATTACTTAATGCCAATATAAAATCAGGTCTAATTTCTACCCTCGGTGCCAAAATAGGTGACCAAAGCATCTCTATTGGCTTACACACCACCTCTCCCGATTCATCTATTGTTCAAAAAATATTTGCCCAAATGGTCACCGAGGGTATGACTCACGCCATTGTTGAAGTCACTGCTCATGCTATCGATCAATATCGTTATTTCGGTTGTAATTTTGCCATTTGCGGTATAACTAACACCTCCCACGAACATCTCGATGATTTTTTAAATATGTCATCATATATCAACACCAAAGCAAAACTTTTTTCCAATTCCAATATTGCCATATTAAACAAAGACGATTCCTCATTTTCTCAAATTATTGTCCCACCCACCACTAAAATCTTTTCCTACAGCATTGACAAAAAATCCGATTATCAAGCCAAAAACATTAATTTAAATAACAAATTTCTTGAGTTTACCGTCAACAAAACGACATACAAAACTAATAGTAACTACCGCTACCAAATTTATAATATTCTCTTAGTCCATTCAATTTTAAATCAACTTAAAATCGACCCAAATTTATTGCCCAAATTAATACTAAATTTTCCTGAAATAAAAGGCCGTCGAGAAATTGTTAAAAACAATCTCCACATCCAATGTATTGTTGATTTTGCCCACACCCCCAACGCCTTATTCCAAACCCTATCATCTTTACACTCAACAACTAAAAACAAATTGATATGCATTTTTGGTGCCACTGGTGGTCGCGACCAGACCAAACGCCCACTTATGGGTAAAGTTGTTTCCCAAAATTGTGACATCGCTATTGTTACCGCCGATGATACTCGTAATGAAAATATCATCGAAATAAACAAACAAATCATTTCCGGTTTTGATCAAAAACAAATTGACAACAAAAAATTTGCTTATTACAACATCCCCAATCGCCAAGATGCTTTCAACCTAGCCGTTAGTTTGGCGAAATCAGGCGATACAATTATTGCCTGTGGTAAAGGTCATGAAACCTCAATTCTCCACGGTAAAACCGAATACCCCTGGTCAGAAAGTGATGCCTTTAAAACCGCTTTTAGAAATAAAGACCAAAATGTTTAACCAACAAACTCAAAACACTATTAAAGAAAACTATAATCACGGTCTTTTACCACAAAGAAATAATAAAGATTACTGGTACTCCGACAGTTCTAGTCGTTCCAACTTATCCAAATTTAACTTATCCTCCGAAAATCGCCGAATTATCAGCAAAACTAACCATTATAAATATCAGGTAATCCCCTTATCCCAATTTAAATATTCCCTCTTTATTCAAAAAACAATTTTTAAATGGATTAAAGAAATTGGGTGGAATTTCCCTATCTCCTCGGTCAAAACCATTTTTACTAATCATATTTTTAATTACGTCTACGTTTGGCAAGATTTAGATGGTAACGTCGTGGCTTATTCTATTTGCTACTTTTCAAAAAATATTTCTCATATCGCCTATGTCTTTTACAATCCAAAATTATCTCATAATAATTTGCCAATCAGACTAACTCTACAAACTATTATTGATAGCCATGATAAAAATTTAAATTATTGTTATCTTGGTCGTTTTAATCCAAAAACAAAACTGGGTTATTATAAACGTGAGCTTCCAGGCTTTGAATATTATAAAAATAATAATTGGATAAAATACACTCTATGAATATACATATTTTAGGTATTTGTGGCAAAATGACCGCCCCTCTCGCCATTGCTCTAAAAAAACAAGGTCATTTTATTTCAGGTTCTGATCAAGACAAAATTTACCCTCCATTTTCTACCACTTTATCCCAGGCTAAAATACCAGTCAACAAACTTCACCCAAAACCAAATTTATATATCATTGGCTCAGCTTTTAAAAATCAAAACAAATTGAACACCGAATTTGAATCAATTAAAAAGTCAAATATTCCCTATATTTCCGCCACCAAATATATTGCCAAACATTTAATTAAACCAAACAGTATTTTAGTTGCCGGTAGTTATGGCAAAAGTTCAATTTCTGCTATGTTGGCCTTTATTTTAAAAGATTCCAAACATAATCCCTCGTATTTATTTGCTGCCGAATCTTTAAACAAATTTCCCTCACTTTCTTTTACCGACAGTGATTGGTCAATTTGTGAAGCCGATGAATCCATCAATGGATTAGATACTCAAGCCAAATTTTTATATTACCCGATCAAATATTTAATTTTGACCAGTGCTCAATGGGAACACAAAGAATCATATAAAACCGAGCTGGACAATTTTAACGCCTTTAAAAAACTGATTATCAATATCCCCAAAGACGGATTACTCATCTACAATCAGCTCGATACATCAATCAACCCACTATTAAAATTTACCAAATGTCAGGCAATTCCTTATACTATAAATAAAATTAATCATCCCTTCCTGTTTGGGGCAGCCTTTACTAATAACTTTGCCGCCGTTAAAATTTTATGTGATTATCTTAAAATATCAACAAAAAAAATATTAGAATACAAAGGGTTAAAAAATAGATTAGAAATAGTTGCTAATAAAAAAAATATTATTTTTATCGATGATTTTGCTCAATCTGCTCCACGTATTCAAGCCTCAATTTCTGCAATAAAAAACAAATATCCAAAACGACCAGTAAAAGTAATTCTCGAACCACACGCTAGTTTTTTACAATATAAAAGCTCTATAACAGAGTTATTTGAACCATTAATTAATGTTTCACAAATATTCTTAACAAAAATTTCCTTTTCTAAAAACAAAGACAAAACCACTCGTATTAGTTTTGCTGACTATAAAACCATTTTTGGTGATAAGATTAATTATCTGCCCATTAATTCTGACCTCATTACTACCGTAATTTCATCACTTAAACCCAACGACATTTTAATTCGCTTTTCTTCTGGTGGTTTAGATGGCCAAAAATCTTTTCATAAAATCATTAATTTCAAAACATAATTATGATCCATCTATATTTAGGATTATTGTTATTTTCTTTTATAGTCACCAGTATTTTAGTTGTACCTTTTATTAACCTACTTTATCGATTAAAATTTCAACGTCAGAGTCAAAAAACACTTGATGTTCAAAACAATCATACTCCTATATTTGACAAATTTCACAACCCCAAGGCCGGTACCCCTGTCGGTGGGGGACTATTAATCATAATTTCAGTTTCTCTTCTTTTTGCTAGTTTACTACCCATATTACAATTTTCCAAAATTTTTATCTCCAGTAACTATAAATTAAATCTAGAACTGGAGGTAATCTTTTTTACCTTTATTAGTTTTGGCCTACTCGGTCTTTATGATGATATTCTCAAATTTTTTAATTTTCAAAAAAGTGGATTTTTTGGATTAAGATTAAAACATAAGTTAATTCTCCAATTACTTGCCTCTGGATTTATATCTTTATTAATTTATTTTCGACTTGGTACTGATTTCATCTATATTCCATTTCTGGGAGCCGTTAAATTAGGGATTTTATTTGTGCCTATTTCCACTTTAATCATCGCCACCTTTGCCAATTTTTTTAATATTACCGATGGTCTTGATGGTCTATCTTGCGGAATTTTAGTAATATCTCTTTTTGCTTTTTGGATTTTAGCTGGCTCGTCTCTTGACACCCCCGTTTCCCTATTTATTTCCCTTTGGATTGGGGCATTAATTGCCTTTTTATATTTTAACGTCTATCCAGCTCGTTTATGGCTAGGCGACGTTGGTTCGATGTCATTTGGTGCCACCATTGCCGTCATCGCCGTCTTGTTGGGTAAAATTATTCCACTATTCGTTGTTGGTCTACCATTCATCGTTGAAGGAGTTAGCAGTGGTTTACAAATATTATCAAAAATTTATTTTAAAAAGAAACTTTTTCCCGCCGCCCCCATCCACCTCACCTTACAAAAAGCTGGTTGGGAGGAACCAAAAATTGTTTTTAGAGCTTGGCTAGCCACTATGATATTAGCTATTTTTGCACTATGGTTAGGAATAAACTAAACGAATATTTAGGTATTCCCTATTTTTCCAATGTTGGCAAACATAAAGTAATGTCTCGAAATAATGCCCTAGTTGGAAAGGGAACCGCCAAAGAAATTGCTCTCCAAACTATCGAGTTTGCCAATCAACAAAATATTAAATTATTAGACCTAACTCCAACCCAAATTTATAATTTTCAAAAGAAAAACCATTTAGGAATAGATTGTTCCGGTTTGGTTTGCCACCTATTAGGTTTAAAAGTTGACGTCCGTAAAATATCTGCCAACATGCTTACATCTCTCCCAATTTCCAAACAAATTAAAACTTTAAAATCAAATGATCTAATTCGCCAAAAAAACGGCCACCATGTTTTATTAGTTTTGTCGGTCGACAAAGATTTAGTTACATATGTTCACTCATCACTGTCAAAACATGGTGTCATTATTGAAACAAAAAATATCAAAGACATCCCCAATGACAGTTTCTGGCGAGTTACTTCTCTTCCACCAAAATCTGGTACTTAAGGGGGGATAGCGATAGCACTTCCACCTCAGTCCCACATTCTTGACATTCAAGAATATCACCCACAGCTGAGGTATTTTCACCTTTAATTTCTGTCCCACAATCAGGACACATGATTTTTTGGTCTGTTTGCTTCATAATATATCTATTATATGACACCTTTAATCAAAATAGGAGACGTCTATTTAAAACGCGAAGACCAAAACCTCACTGGTAGCGCCAAAGATCGTAGTTTAGAATTACAAATCAAAAATTTAGTAAAAAATAATTATTTGTCTGCAGTTATATCATCCACTGGTAACGCTGCCATTTCTGCCCAATATTTCTGTCATAAACATGGTATTAACTTAACCGTTTTTGTTTCCCCTCATGCTGACAAATCAAAACTAAAATTAATTGCCAATTATATAATCAGCAATCGACCCATTTCCGATGCCTTTAAATATGCCAAAAAAAATAAATCATATTTACTTCGCCAATCCACCGACCCAACTGCTCTCCGGGGATATAGTCAAATAACCACAGAAATTATTAAACAATGCCCCAATGTTTCATCAATTTTTGTCCCCGTTGGCAGTGGCACTACCCTTCTGGGAATCGCTTCAAAATTACCAAACGTAATTCCTATATTTGGGGTACAGCCTGCCTCACATTGCCCCATAGCATCCGTTTTTGATCACGATTTTATCCCCGAAAACACCACTATTACCGACGCTCTCAGCGTCAAACTTTTACCCCTAAAGAACAGAGTTATCAAATCTATTACCAATCATTCAGGTCAAGGAATTGTAGTTCAAAATAAACAAGTCCTACACTCGCAACAATTATTAAAATCAAACAACATTTTTACTTCATCCGAAGGCGCCTTGGCTTTGGCTGGACTTAACAAAATAAAATCTCAAATAAATATTGGTAATTTTCCTGTCATTATTTTAACTGGCACCAAAAGATGAACACAGAACAACTAATTAATAGTTTACCTGTCGATTTTTTCTTTTTGGTTGTCGACCAAAATCTTGATATCAAATTGCCACAACTAAAAAACTTCTACTCAATTTATAACCCAAATTTATCACAAAAAAATAGTGGTTATTTATTATCTCAACCATCAACCACAAATTTTATCAAAAAAACCACTAAAAAATCGGGGCATCAGGCCGCCATTGTCCCCTTTAAACCATCGGCTAAAATCGACTTAATTTGCAAACAAAATAATTGGCTGCGTATCAGCAATCCAGCCCCTTTAAACCGTCTTTTAGAAGACAAAATCAAATTTCCTAGCATTATTAAAAATATTCCCCAATTACCTTTTACCATTGCCCCTTATACCAAGCAAAATGTCGATAAATTAATAAAAAAATATACCAACATAGTTGCCCAAACTCATTTCGGCTGGGCTGGTAATAGCACCAAATTAATCACCAAGTACGACCCAACCATTATTCCTCCAAACTCCATATGTAAATTTACTCCCCATCTAAGGGGTTATTCGCTATTAAACAATTGTTGTTTAACCACAAACGGACTCATTCAAAGTCCTCCAGCCCTCCAATTTACCGGTCTACCCCAATACACCACCAACCCTTTTGCCACTGTTGGTCGTCAATGGCCATCAATGGCACCTCAAAAAATTATTAATCAAGTTAAAAATATCACTACTGATTTTGCCAAAATATTAATAAAAATAAAATATAAAGGTTTTTTTGGACTTGATTTTTTTATCACTCAAAACAAGGTGTACTTACTCGAATGTAACCCTCGCCTAACTGCCTCTTTTGCTTTTTATACCAATATTGAAATAAAAGCTAAAATCACTCCGCTTTTTTATTATCACCTTTTAGAATTCACAAATCCTACCGTCCCCCCCAAAGAAAATCGCTTTAATAATAAACAAATTATTGGTTCAGAATTAACAAAACGTGATGAAAGTGGTGTCATTATTAAAAAAATCAATGACTATAAAATATTTTCAAACACTTATAATAAAATAAAACTCAATGTCTAAAACTTGGCAATATTCTCTATTACTGACCATCATTGGTTTATTTTTCATCTCAATTTCCTCCCTTTTTGAAGCTCAAAAAAGTCTCGGCGATCCTAATTTTTTTATCAAAAAACAAATTATCTGGATTGCTTTGGGTGTTACTGCCATGTTTATTACTTCAAAAATAAATCTTGATTTCCTCCGTCGTCATTCTTTCTCTCTGTACGTAATCTCAATTTTACTCCTAATCATTGTTTTTATCCCCAGTCTTGGTCAAAAAACTTTTGGAGCCAGCCGCTGGATTGATCTTGGTTTCCTCAATTTTCAACCATCTGAATTTTTTAAGTTAATTACCATAATTTTTTTCCCCGCCCTATTTACCAGTCAAGACAAAACTAGCTTCAAACATTTGCTTATTTTTTTACTTCCGGCTTTTGGATTAATTGTTTTAGAGCCAAACCTAAGTACTGCTCTCTTATGTGCCGCCATTATCATTTCCACCTATTATTTGTCCGGCGGTCAATTATTGCCAATTTTTATTTCATTTTTGATTTTTTCATTACTGGGAATTGGACTTATTTTTTCCTCGGATTATCGTAAAGCTCGATTTAATACCCTCGCCAACATTCAGCAAAACAGTAATCTAAATTACCACAGCCAACAAATAATTATTTCTTTGGCCTCAGGGGGATTATCGGGCAGAGGAATTGCCAACTCTGAACAAAAATACAAATTCTTGCCCAAAATTAGCACTGATTCCATTTTAGCTATAATTGGTGAAGAAACTGGGCTTATTGGCCTTTTGGCCCTAAGTTATTTATTTATATCTTTTATTACCTATTTGTTTAAATTAGCCAACATGGTTACTTTGTTATTTGAAAAAGTATTAATCTCCTCTTTTGCTTGCTGGTTATCATATCAAGCTCTCATCAATTTTTCCGCTATTGTTGCTCTAATTCCCTTAACTGGAATTCCTTTTCCTTTTATTTCCTATGGCGGATCATCACTCCTCTCAATTATGGCTGCTGCTGGACTAGTAGCCAACATTGAGCGAAAATATAGACATGACAAAAAAAATCCTAATCACTGGTACTCACCTCACTCCCGCCATTGAGTTAATTAATCAGTTAAAAGAAGATTCCATTAGTTGGGATATCACCTATATCGGTCGAAATTTTAACTCACATGAAAAAATCAGCCCCTCAATTGAGTCATTAACTATTCCCAAATTAAACATAAAATTCTATGGTTTTCAAAGTGGCAAACTTGATCGTCGCTGGTTACCCAACACCATTGCTGGCATCCCCCTTACTATCCAATCATTCATTAAAATCAACCATCTCATCAAAAAAATCAGGCCTGATATTGTTGTCTCTTTTGGGGGATATATTTCCGTTCCCGTTATTATAAATTCTTATTTACAAAAAATCCCCTCAATTACTCACGAACAAACCTCTACTTTAAGCCTATCCACCAAAATAAACTCAAAGTTTACCAACAAAGTTGCCCTATCTTTCCCCTCAAACATCAAAAATACTAAATTTGTAGTTACCGGAAATTTATTTTTACGCGAAATCCTAAACTTAAAGTCAGATTATTTTGAGTCATTAAATATAAAATTACCCATTATCTATTTAACTGGAGGCAATCAAGGTTCCATTATCTTAAATCAAACACTCCAAAAAATATTACCTACCTTGACAAAAAAATATTTTGTCGTCCACCAAACTGGAAATCAAAATTTTTCCGCCTCAAAAAATTATTTACCCATAAATTATATTTTTTCTGACAATATTGGTTGGATATTAAATAACTCCAATATTATCATTAGTCGCGCTGGTGCCAATATTTGCCAAGATATAACCGTATTATCAAAAAAATCAATTTTAATACCCCTTAAAATCAGTCAGCAGGATGAACAATTAAAAAATGCCAAATTAGTTAAATTAATAATGCCAAAGCTTACCATTATCATTCCTGAAATTAAACTAACTCCTTCCACCCTCCTCAAATCAATAAATAAATTAATAAAAATAAAAACAAATATCGCAATTAAACCAAAAATAAACTACAGTCTACTAAAACTCATCAAAACACTTTAAAATAGATATATGCCTCATTCCCAAACCATCTCCTGTCTTGATATCGGGACAACAAAAATAACCACCATTGTCGCCAATCTGGTTGATGCCAAATCAACTCCCAACATTATTGGAGTTTCCTCAACTACGGCCAAAGGATTCAAAAAAGGACAAATAATAAATCTTGAACAAGCCTCTCAAACCATCACTGAGTCAATCGAATCTGCCGAAAGAATGGCTAACTTAGAAATTAATCAAGTTTTTGTCTCCCTGACTGCCCCTCATTTCGAATCGATCAATTCTCATGGCGTCGCCGCTATCAGTAATCCCAATGGAGAAATTACTCAAGATGATATTTTTCGTGCCATCGAAGCCGCCAAAGCTATTACTCTTCCACCCAACAAAGAAATAATTCACAGTATCCCCCGTATTTTCACCGTCGACGGTCAAGATGGTGTGGTTGATCCCATCGGTATGAACGGAATTAGGCTAGAAGTTGATTCTCATTTAATTTTAGCTTCTACCCCCGCCATAAAAAATTTAACCAAATGCCTCAAAGATATCAATATTAAAATAATTTCTCTAGCCTATTCCGGTCTCACCGCCGGCCTTGCCTGTCTCTCTGAAACAGAAAATGAGCTTGGTGTGGCTCTGGTTGATATTGGCGGATATAACACCAGCGTTACCATTTTTATCGATAATTCACCAGACTGTTCTTTTTGTCTCCCTGTTGGTGCCAACAATATTACCGCCGACCTAGCTATCGGTTTACGTCTCCCACTCATCGATGCCGAAAAAATTAAAATCAGATTAGCCCAATTAGCCGACAAAAAAGGATTTAATGATGAAATTGATCTTTCCAATATCGGTATTACTACCGACAACAACAAGCTTTCAATCTCCTCAACCGTTAATGGTATTATCAAACCCAGAATTGAAGAAATTATTCATCTTGTTTGGCAAGAAATATGTAATCGTGGTTTTCAAAACCTAATTCCTGCCGGAATCGTTCTGACCGGTGGTGGCGCTGAAACTATTGAACTAAAAAAAATAGCCCAAAAAATTATTCCTTTACCTCTCAGAATTGGTGAACCCCTCAAATTAAATGGCTTGGTTGATGACATTGCTTCTCCAGCCTATAGTAGTACCATCGGCTCGATTCTGTTTTTTCAAAACTCCAAACAAATTCCCCATACCTCAAATAAAAAAATAAATATCCCTTTCAAACAAATTTTTCAAAAAATTAAAAATTTTTTAGCACCATTATTACCCTAAATGCCAAAAAACAAATCTACAATTTCCAAACAAGTTCCAAATCTACAAGTTCCAATTGGGATTTGTAATTTGTTTATTGTGATTTGTTTGGAAATTGTTTTTTGTAATTTGGAAATTATTTTATAAAAAATGGGATTAATAAAAACTCTTACCGGTCAATTCGCAAAGATCAAAGTTGTTGGTGTTGGAGGTGGTGGTAATAATGCCATCAATTCAATGATCAACGAAGACAACATCAAGGGTGTCGAGTTTGTCGCAGTTAATACCGATTCACAGGCGTTACTAAACTCTCTCGCCGATATTAAAATTCAAATTGGAGAAAAATTAACCAAAGGACTCGGGGCTGGCGGTGAACCACAAGTCGGACAACAAGCAGCCGAAGAATCACGAGAACGCATCAAAGAAGCTCTCACCGATACTGATATGCTTTTTATTACTGGTGGTATGGGTGGAGGAACATGTACTGGCGCTGCCCCAATTATTGGCGAAATTGCCAAAAAAGAATTAGGTATTTTAACTATTGCCGTTGTTACCAAGCCATTCTTATTTGAAGGTTCAAGGCGTATGAGTCGGGCCGAAGATGGCCTATCCCATCTTCGCCAATATGTTGATACTCTAATTGTCATTCCCAATCAAAAAGTCATGGAAGTGGTCAACAACCAAGCCACGCTATTAGAAGCCTTTAAAATTGCCGATAATGTATTAACTAAAGGCACCAAAGCCATCGCCGATTTAATTACCACCACCGGTTTAATAAATCTAGATTTTGCCGATATTAAATCGGTTATGGGCAATGCTGGTTCCGCCCTCATGGGTGTGGGTGAAGCTGAAGGTGAAGGACGTGCCCAAAAAGCCGTCGAATTGGCTATCGATTCTCCCTTAGTTGAGGCAAATATTGACGGTGCCCGAGGTGTGTTAATCAATATTAATGGTGGTCCTGATATTACCATGGCCGAAATCGAGCAAGCTGCCAAAACTATTACCGACCATGTTGCCCCCGATGCCAATATCATTTTTGGCGCTTCAATCGATTCAGAACTATCCGGAAAAATAAAAGTTACCGTTATCGCTACTGGTTTTGATAATTCAAAAATTCATTATGCCAAACCCACCCAAGAACCACTACTATCAGGTGAATATAAAAATATTTTAGATAATCAAATTATTCCCGAAGGTCTGGACATCGAAACCGATTTCGACATCCCCGCCTTCCTTCGCAAATAGTTTAAATACGTCATTACGAGGAGCAATTACAACGGTGACGTGGTAATCTCGTTGAGATTTTATCAGCCTGACATTTTTCCCGTGATATAATCTATTCATGGTAAACCAATCATTTAAAATCATTTTAGAGCAAGACGAAGATGGAGTTTTTGTGGCGTCAGTGCCAGCCGTACCCGGTTGTTTTGCTGAAGGTAAAACTTATGAAAAAGTAATGGAAAATATCAAGGAAGCGTTAAGTCTGTGTCTTGATGTAGCCAACAAAGATAAAGACTATCACGCCAAAATTGATTGGTCTGATGGAAATAAAAGTAAATTTTTTGGCATAGTAAATTTAAATATGCCAATGTTAGCTTGCTAAAAATGCCCAGGTTACCAGTAATTAATCACAAAAAGTTAGAAAAGGTATTAAAAAATTTGGGATTTGAAGAAATAAGGCAAAAAGGTAGTCATGCTTTTTTCAAAAGATTTAGCGATGGCAAAACAACCGTAGTTCCCAAGCATAATGGTGATTTAGGAAAGGGATTATTGCGAAAAATCTTAAACGAAATTGATTTATCAATAGGGGAGTTAGAAAAAAGATTGAGAAAATAAAAAGATACGTCATTGCGAGGAGCAAATATATAAATAGCGACGTGGTAATCTCGTTGAGATTTTATCAGCCTCAGTTTTTGGTATAATACAACACATGGATAAGAGAGAGAGAGAAAAAAAACAATTGTTTCAAACGAAATTATCCACCCAACAATAACTATTCGCAAAGCTAACCCAAAAGAGGAACAAACCCGAGTTTCACAATCAATAGTAAAACTACCATTTTATAAAACACACAATTATAAAATAATTTTACCCTTTATCCTGTCCAGAATTTAGTTGATAAAAATATATTTCAAATGGTTACTTTAGAAAACGCATGGCAAAAAATACCTGATGTTTTGACAGAATATGTAAAACAATATCCTCGATAGTCCTTCTCAATCCCCACGAGATTGCCACGTCGCTGTTGTAATTGCTCCTCGCAATGACGTCCTAGCGTGTTGTATAATACCCCAATGTCACAGACCACAAAAATAATCATTACCTAGCCCGAGGGTTTTCCTCGGCTTTATAAATCCGCCTAGGCGGATTTTTTTTGCTGTTTTATAGCAAAATTTGGAGCAAAGCGACATAATTTTGTTTTAAAACGCAATCCGCCTTTGGCGGAGTTTTATTATATAATCAAATATAAATTAAAAATTTAAAAATTGTAAATTTAAAATTGATTAAAAATTTTAAATTAAAAATTATGTCTTTCTTTACTGAACTTCCTCAAAACCCCAACTTTCCACAATTAGAAAAAGAAATCATGGACTGGTGGACACAAAACGATATTTTAAATAAATATTTACACCGTAACGATAAATCAGAAAAAACCTTTTCTTTTATCGACGGCCCCATCACCGCCAACAACCCCATGGGTGTTCACCATGCCCTCGGTCGCACCCTCAAAGATGTTTTTCAACGTTTTAAAAATTTGCAAGGTTACGCCCAAAGATTTCAAAATGGTTTTGACTGTCAAGGCCTATGGGTCGAAGTTGAAGTTGAAAAAGACGCTGGTTTTAATTCCAAAAAAGATATTTTAGATTTTGGCCTTGATAAATTTACTACCGCTTGCATTGACCGAGTCAACAAATTTAGTTTAATTCAAACCGAACAATCAAAAAGATTAGGAATGTTTATGGATTGGGAAAATTCATATTACACCAATTCCCAAAACAACAATCTCTATATTTGGCATTTTTTAAAAATTGTTCATCAAAAAGGTTGGCTCGAGCTTCGTAAAAGCGCTACCACTTGGTGTCCACGTTGTGAAACAGGGTTATCCCAACACGAACAAGCTGATGGATACAAAGACATTACTGACACCTCAGTTTATGTTTATTTTAAATTAAAAGATAAAACCAATGAGTACGTTTTAGCCTGGACTACCACCCCATGGACTCTCACCGCCAATGTACTTCTGGCTATAAACACTGATTATCCCTATGTTAAGACAAAAATAGACGATAAAATCGTTTACCTTGCCAAAGAAGCGGCCACTAGACTAGGCCTGACTGATTATCAAACAATTGATGTCACCACATTATTAAATTTAAAATACGAATCATTATTTGATTTACCAAATCAAAAAAACATAAAACATTTTATTACCGATTGGAAAGAAGTAACACCACAGGAGGGGACTGGTGTCGTTCACATCGCCCCTGGTTGTGGCCAAGAAGATTACGAACTTGGCAAAAAATTAGGTGTTCCCATGCCCTCTCCATTAAACGAGCAAGGTCATTTTATAGATAATTACGGGGAATTTACTGGTAAATATGCTCATGGAGTCAAAGAATTGGTTTTTGAAAAACTAAAACAAGCCGGTGCTTTTTTTAAAACTGAAGATATTATTCATCGCTATCCCCATTGTTGGCGTTGTAAAACCAAATGTTTATTTCGACTCGAAAATAGTTGGTATATAAAAACTGATGAAATCAGACCTCTAATGAAAGCTGCGACTGCCAAAATCGAATGGCATCCCAAGTTCGTCAGTTCCCGAATGCAAAATTGGCTCGATTCTATGGACGACTGGATGATAAGTCGCTCCCGCTATTATGGTCTAGCCCTCCCTTTTTATAAATGTGAATGCGGTGAATTAACCGTTATCGGTTCTCTTGAGGAATTAAAAGAAAAATCTATCAATCCTAAGCAAGTCGAAAGATTAACTTCTCTTCATCGCCCATGGATAGACACCATCAAAATAAAATGCCCTAAATGTGGCCAAATTATCTCTCGTATCCCAGAAGTCGGGGATTGTTGGCTCGATGCCGGAGTAGTTCCCTTTTCCACCTTAAAATATTTAACTGACAAAAGCTATTGGAAAAAATGGTTCCCCGCTGATTTAGTTTTGGAAAATACTGAACAAGTTCGACTTTGGTTTTACTCAATGTTATTTTTTGGAGTTACTCTCAAAAACACCATTCCTTACAAAGCAGTTGTTACTCATGGTGAAGTTCGCGATCAAAAAGGAGAACGTATCTCAAAAACCAAAAAGAATGGCATACCCTACAACGAAGCCGTAGAAACAATGTCCGCTGATGCCATGCGCTGGCTATATTGTTTACAAAAACCATCATCTAATGTCGATTTTGGATACGAAATCACAAACGGAGTTAATCGCGAATATATTTTATTATTATGGAACACCTACCGCTTCTTCACCCAGCACGCAAACTTAGAGAATTGGAATGGTCCTGAAAACACGTCATTGCCAGGAGGCTCTGCGACGAAGCAATCTCGTTCGGGATCGATTATGGACTCATGGATTCTGTCTCGTCTTAATTCTACTATTGAAATAGTCACCAAAGACCTAAATCATTTTGGCACCTCAAATGCCACAAAAGCCATCCAAAATTTTGTGACTGATTTATCCACCTGGTACATCCGCCGCAATCGAGATCGAACTGATAATTTTGAATTACTTTACAAAATATTTACTAAACTATCAGTTATAATTTCACCATTTACCCCATTTTTAGGTGAAATTTTACACAAAAATTTGACCACCAATACAGAAACTGTCAATCTTGAAAATTGGCCCAAAGTCAATAAATCCCAAATAGACAAAGGATTAGAATCTCAAATGATTAACGTTCGAAAAATTTGTCAAGATATTCATGCTGCTCGTCAATTGGCCAATTTAAAAATCCGCCAACCCTTATCATCAGCTACTATTACCCAAAAACTCAACCATGAATTACTCGAGGTTATAAAAGATGAAACAAATATCAAAAATATTTCTATCGGTAACAATTTCTCTCTGGAAACCAAACTCAATCCAGAATTAATTGCCGAGGGTGAATATCGTGATTTTATTCGTAGTATTCAAGTTTTACGCAAAAATCAAGGATTCCAAATCAAAGATAAAATCAACATCGTCGCCCCCAACTGGCCCGTCACTTTTAAATCAGAAATATTATCAAGAACCTTAGCTATTTCAATTAAAAAAGGCGATATTCTTACTATTACCAAAGCTTAATGTTATTTAATCATCGGTTGTTTCCAATCGTTTCCTCACTCCTGATTTTTCTGTGTCTAAATTTATTGATGATTTCCTCCTTAGCCCCACAACTTTTACTCAAACAAATATTAGCCTGGATTTTTGGTTTTTTGCTTTTTTTTATTGGCACCCAAATCAACCCCAATCTCAATCAAAAAACTCGTTGGATTCTTTTCATTGGCTCTTGTCTATTATTATTATTGCCAATTTTAACTGGAAATATCACCCGTGGTTCACGACGATGGATAAATATTGGGCTAATCTCATTCCAACCTAGCGAAATCGTCAAACCCCCACTAATGCTATTTTTAGCTTCTCAAAATTTTCCTCTTTTACATTTAATTCCCGTACTAATTGTCGCCAGTCATCCCGATTTGGGTTCTGCCATTACCCTCCTAGTCTTAATGGTTCCCGTTATTTTATATTCCCCTAAGTTAATAAAATTATCCATCATCAGCTTTTTTTGTCTATTGATTATTTCTCCATTAATTTGGAAATATCTGATTCACGATTATCAAAAAAATCGCATTGCCACTTTTATCAATCCCCAACTCGATCCGCTTGGTCAAGGATACAACTTAATTCAGTCCCAAATTGCTGTTGGTAGTGGGGGGTTATTCGGCAAAGGATATCGTCAAGGAACCCAAGGACAGTTACTATTTTTACCAGAAAAACACACCGATTTCATATTCGCCGCTACCGCCGAAGAACTCGGTTTAGTTTCCGTCATCCTCATTTTTTTTGCCTATTTCTTATTGTTAAGCTCCATATTAAAAAAAGCATTTAATACCAAATACAACAAAACCCTGTTTTTATTCACCTTGGGAATTTGTTTCGAAATTTGGACCCAAATTATTGTTAACATCGGTATGAATATTGGCTTATTGCCAGTTACTGGCATCCCGCTACCATTTTTATCTGTCGGTGGCTCATCACTAATAGCCATCCTTTTTTCTCTTGGTGTGATATACTCAAACTTATGAAATATGCCATTATTGCCACATCTGGCACTCAATACAAAATTGAGGAAAATCAAATAATTACTGTTGACAAATTAGAGGGTGAAAAAGATTCAACTGGCAAAATTACTTCGATACTTTTAGTCGTCGATGATGACAAAATAGAAATTGGCAATCCTACAGTCAAAAACGCTACTGTTGAATATCAAATTATCAATCAGTATCAAGGTGATAAAGTCCGAGTTTCCAAGTTCAAAGCTAAATCACGTTACCGCAAAACCATGGGCTTCCGCGCTCAATTAACCGATATTAAAATCATCAAAATAAATTTATAAATTATTTTTAAAATTTTTAAATTAAATCATTTAAAATTGATTGAAAATTAAAAATTGTAAATTGAAAATTTTTTCAAAATATGGCACATACAAAATCACAAGGTAAAACAAATCAAAAATCAAACCGTCCCGGACAAAGACTGGGTATCAAAAAATCCAGTGGACAAAAAGTAACCGTCGGTCAAATTATTGCTCGCCAAGTTGGCTCCAAATATCATTCTGGTCTTGGTACCAAATT
>MNZO01000020.1:37744-41928 GCA_001873665.1 Candidatus Shapirobacteria bacterium CG2_30_35_20
AATAAATTAGGCAAAAAAGTCATCACCGTCGTCAAACCATTTGCAAAGACTACTCCAAAAATTAAAGTAGAAAAGGCAAAAATTGAAAAAGTTAAAGTCGTTGAAAAGAAAGTAACAGTCAAAAAAGTTGTTGTAAAAAAGCCTGTTGTAAAAAAGTAGTAGTTAAGAAAACAACCAAAATATCGGCAAAATAAACGAACACGTCATTGCGAGGAGTAATTACAAAAACGACAAAGCAATCTCGTTGGGATTTGTAAAGCATTGAATTTTTACTGAATTTAAAGTACTCTCAAATTAAATATGGCAATACACTATCCTCCACAGTATCGATATTCATTATTTGACGACTGGGATCATAATGCACTTGCTTTGATAACCAAAATCGGTACTACAAAAAAATATCCTCAAATTTTTGGTACTAAAGTTGAAATCAATAATTTTTTAAAAATATTAATCAGAACTCAAAAGTCACTTAATGATTGGAGAGCTCTATTGGTAGATGTCTTAGATCAAGTAAAAAAAACGAACACAATTAATACAAAAGTTATCAATAATAAATATCCACCAGAAAGTATTAGTAAAGAAGAACCTGTTTGGGTAACATACGAGGAGGATCGAATCGTCAGTCAATTTATTGACTCTTTAGAAACAAAAGATATAGATTTTATCGGGACGAATACAGAAGTTGCCGAATTTACTATCCGATTTATACTTGGACAAATTGGCCACGATTGGGAGCAGACAATTATTTTAATATGGGAAATGTTGGGTAACGAAAGTAAATTAAAATTAAAAGAATTAAATAATGAATTTAAGAATTTTGATTATTTAAAATTATTTAAGGACTAATTTGGTCTAAACAAATTCCAATGAGATTGCTTCGTCACAAAAACTCCTCACAATGACGTACTAAGTTACACTTCATCCTCTTTTTCACGAGGTATTTTCATAGTATAGTTTTACTATGAATAACATTACCCAGTTACCCACCAACCAGCTCGAACCCAATCCACTTCAACCTCGAGGGGTCATCAACCACGAAACTGTCTCTGATTTAGTTGACTCAATCCGTGAACATGGAATTTTGGAACCTTTAATTGTTGCCCAAACACCGGCCGGATACCAAATAATTGCCGGCGAACGACGCTGGCGCGCCGCTCGTACTTTAAAATTACCCTACGTTCCCGTCATCATCAAAAAAGTAAATCCCCAACAAATGCTGGAAATGGCCATTGTCGAAAACATTCAACGCCAAGACTTAAATCCAATTGAACGCGCCAAGGCCTTTAATCGCCTCAAGGATGAATTTAATCTCGACAACCATGTCATTGCCAAAAAAATCAGTAAAAGTGTTCCCTATATCATAAATGTCTTAAAACTATTAACACTACCAGACGCCATCAAAGATGGTCTATTGTCGGGTCTTATTTCCGAAGGGCATGGTCGTGCTCTGGGAGGAATCGGCGACACCCGACTGATGATTGAAGCTTATAAAATAATTATTCGAGAAAAAGCTTCTGTTCGCCGTGCTGAAGAAATCGCCCGCAGAATGCGACAAAAAATCGACGAAGGTCTCGTCCCCATCACCACCGAAAATATTCCTCAATTTTTACGTTCTCGTATGGACAGTATCGGCCAAGATTTCCAAGATTCGTTCGAAGAAAAGACCACCAAGGTCAAAATAACCCAAACTAATGTTTACACCAAGGTAATTTTTCAATTTAAAGGACCGTTAAATCAACGCTTTGAGCAACTCCAAATTCTGTATCAGGAAATTTGCAAAAAACCATTAACTAAAATCGAACCGTCGGCACCAGACCAATAGATGTTGTCGGCCAATAAACAAAAAAAGCCCGACCAACAATTGATTCTTTTTTAATTACTCCAAATTCACGTCCATCACGTGAATGACTCCGATTGTCTCCAAAAGGTAAATACATTCCTGTTGGTACCGTCACTTCCTCACCCTCCTTACAAAATTCTCCAGAATCTGACACAAAATCAGCTGGTAAAAAAAACTGATCTAACAACTCACCATTAAGGTATACCTGCCCACCTTCAACTTTTATCCTATCTCCGGGGATTCCAATTATTCTTTTAATATATTCACATTCACTTTCAGCACACGGCTCGGACGGAGGAGCCTTAAATACAATTACATCCCCCCGTTTTGGCTCAGAAAACTGATAAGTTAATTTATCAGTCAACAAATATTCACCATTAATAAAATTTGGCAACATTGAGTTACCTTTAACTTCGTTTGGCTGAGCCACAAATAAATACATCAATACGAATACCGACAATGCCAAAACAATTGATTGTACAAACTCTAAAATAAAACTCCCCAACGAAAATCCAGATTGAGATATAAATTTATGTATCATAACTTCCAGTTTAACTGTTTTATCTGTATAATCCAACTACCAAACGGCCGCTTGGCTCAGTGGTAGAGCATTCCATTCACATTGGAAAGGTCAGTGGTTCAAGTCCACTAGCGGCCACAGTTTAGTACCACACTATTCCAAATATTTTTTCCGCCAAAACATATTTTCCATAATTAGGGTTAGTTAGCAATTCCCGACCTTGATCATAATTTAAAGACTGCCATATATTGGGGTATTTCTTTCGTCTTTGCTGTAACAAGGCGGTTTTATCAGCCAATGATTTATAGCTCAGTGCCAATTTTTTTTGTTTACTAAACACGATTGATGTTGGAGAAGGTATTTCAATATTTATAATCCGCTCCAAATAATTTACCATTCGCCAGGTAATAATTGTTTCCAACTTTTGTTTTCTAAATAAAATATATGAATTAATTAAATTTATCCTATTTTTGGTATTAATTGCCATTTTCATATTATTTAAATTTGTATTGGTCGGATATGTAACCAACAAACTATTTGTCTCTCGTAACATTTGTTCATACCAAAAATCAACCACATTTACCGAAATATTTTTAGTATCCCCAACTGATATATTCCCCTCAGTATATTTCCAACTCTCATCATCAGCACTATTTCCCATCACCAAGTGATAAACACCATTGGCCGTTCCCGTAAGTTTAACCATACAATCGACAATGTTTTTATTTGCCATCCACACAAACCCATCTGTTTCCGTTATGTCTCCTGAACCACAATTTACTTTCATCAAGGCTGGTGACCCCATATAAAAAACCGCGCCGTTAAAATTTGAATTAACCACAGTGGCAATAGTTTTACCCAAGCCCAATTCAGTCAAAACCAAATTTACCGATTTATCGGGCACATTTCCATGATTAGCTACCACATTTATATTCCCATCACCTACAAAACTCGCACTCTTTTTTAATACGGTCGCATCACCATCAGTCTTAACATAACTCGCTGGTCGACCTTGTTCCCACCTCCCCAACACATTATCAAAAACTGTTCTATTGGTTAAATTAATCCATTCTTTTGTTTTAAATCCAATTCCAGTTATCGTCTGTAGTTGAGAAAAAATAGACGAAATACTGGTATTTTTATCATTTAAATAATTATTAAATGGAGGAACTACCACCGTTCCGCCCTTTTTTAAATAATTAAATGTTGGTAACAAATCTTTTAAAGCCGGGACATAAGCTCGTATTGTCTCGACTGACGTTTGATTATTTTTCTTTTGCAATGCCAACAATACATTTAAAGCGATTGACCCAGGATCAACCGAGTCAGAAATCTTTGCTCCATTCCACATTTCATACACTTTAACTGCTCCAGCATTGGGACTAGCCAATGTTATAACTTTTCCCACCTTATCAGGATTTTCCTGTGTCCAAATTCGCCCTACAATTCCACCTAAACTATGACCAACAACATCAACCTTTTCATTACCAGTAACCCCCAATCCCACCACATAATTATTAAAATCTGTTACCTGATCTGCCAACGGTTTTCGCCAATCATAATTGTAAACAAAATAATCAGTATCCTTCACCAAACCATTATCTTCAAAACCCTCAAACAATAAATCATAGTTCTTTACAAATGGCGTCATTCGCCAATCACTTTGAGCCACCGCCTCATTTAACACCATCGCCCTCTCATTCCAACTCCCCCCCATACCAGGAAGAAAAATGATTTTATTTTGAGTGTTATCCGACCACAATCCATCGCCAATTTTTACATAATCAAGATCCAATGCAGTCCAAGAAGTCATACCCCCAC
>MNZO01000035.1 GCA_001873665.1 Candidatus Shapirobacteria bacterium CG2_30_35_20
AATTTTTAATTTTTAAATAAAAAAGATAATTGATTTTACCTTATTTTGAAGGGAAATGTGGGAGGGAAAAATCCTCACTGTTTTCAATCTCCCCCTACCCCCTCTTTGACAAGAGGGGGGAAATTATTTATTTTATTTTTTCAATAGCTTTAACTATATCCTCAAAAATTGGTTCTATTGGGCGGTTGCCATTGATATCAATAAATTTACCCTTACCTACAAAATAATCCCTAATGCCTTCGATATTATCGTCATAAAAAGCTTGACGATTGGCGATTTGGGCTGGTGAATTGTCGGAGCGATTTTGGTCTTGAAATTCATCCCCTGCTTTTGTCCGGCGTTTAGATATTTGCTTGAAAGATAGGGTTAAATGGATTAAGGCGGTTAGTGGTGAATTGTTTTTACGCAAAAAAAACTCAATAATTCGACCTTGATTTAAAATACGGGGAAAACCGTCGACAATAAAATTTTTGTATTCGAGTGATTTGAGATGCGAAATTAAAACATCAAAAACTAAATCATCAGGGACTAGTTTTCCATTATCAATATAACCTTTGGCCTCGATACCAAAACCAGATTTCTTGGCCATTTCGTCGCGTAACAATTGCCCCATGGAAATATGGGTGAGATTATATTTTTCGGCGATTAACTTTGCCTGAGTGGTTTTGCCACAACCTGAAGGACCGATGATGAAGAGATTGAGATTTTTATTGCTATTCATATTGTCAATTTTATTCAAAAACCCTTTGTCCATAAGAATGGACATTTCCCTCCACGAGGGAAATTTTCTGAATGATGATAAATAATTTATATTTCATAACTCCTTTCTAAAATCTCTTCCTTGATATTATCTGTAACTAATTTTAGAGTTTTTAGAACTTCATCATTAGTATATCTGATTGTTTTTATTCCGATCATAGATAATTTTATGTCCCGTTCATGATCAAGTTTTTTTTGACCCAAATGGTAGCCACCATCAATTTCTATAGCTAATAATAGTTTTGAATAATAGAAATCTAAAATAAACTGATCAATTGGTCTTGGGGAAAAGTAATTAACTTATTCAACTGTTTACAAAATGTAAATGTTTGGGTACAGAAATTTTGTTAATTTAATTATTGACTAATGGAATATGTCGTAGAGACGCCCCGTGGGGCGTCTCTACACGGAATTGAAAAGGCCGAATATTGGGGAATAAACGCATCGAAACAAACAATGGTTTTCAATCTCCCCTAACCCCTCTTTGACAAGAGGGGGATAAAAAAATTAGTAAGATAATTTTTCGCAATAATGCAAAATTAAATTGATTTTAGAAAACTATATTTTTTCTGCTTGGCATGCAGACCCATCAACAATGACTTCCGTTGGTGTAAAACCACCAAGGAATGGAGTTACAAAATCAACACGAATTACTGGACAGTCATGAGAACATTCACCCCCATTAGATTTGCGGGCCAAACATTTCCCAGACATCCCCTTAGTTAGCTTTTTGCCAGGCTGAATGTTAATCTCAATTTTAGGATCAAGAAATAAATGTCTTGCAGGATGATAATCGGTCATGTGAGAACAATCAAGTCCTGTAAATATAGCCATGGTGGATTATAACCCAAGAAACGTATTACTAATAGCTTAATTTTTCGTAATGGTGCATTTGGACGACGTTTTCGATTTTACGGGTAAGTTCGAGAATGACCGAGACGACGATTAAAACACTAGTACCGCCGATAGTTAGGGAAGTTACTCCTGTCATTTTTTGGATTATGGATGGGACGACCGCAATTAAGCCTAAAAACACTGCCCCAATTAAAACAACTCGATTTAACAAAAATTGGAGGCGTTTTTCGGTAGCAATACCAGGACGAATACCGGGCATAAAACCACCAGATTTGCGAAGTTCATCGGCAACATCGTGAGGTTTAAAGACAACTGAGGCATAGAAAAAAGTAAAGGCAATCACTAAAACAAAATAAAAAATGATGTGGGTGGTGCTAGTTTGAGCAAAAATTTTGGTCAATTGATAGGCAAAACTAGCCACGACAGGGTTACTGTTCTTTAGTAGTGCTTGTCCTAATAATGATGGTAAGGAAGCCAAAGATACGGCAAAAATAATAGGCATAACTCCAGCAACATTGACCTTCATGGGTAGATAGGTAACTTGAGCCCGCTTGGCATAATTAATAGGAACGCGTAAAACTGCTTCTTCGACCATAACGACGGCCAAAATTATACCAAAGGCAATAGCGGCAAATAATAAAATATTAAACAGAGTTTCGGGATTGGAAAAATCGGATAAAGCTAGGGTTTGAAAAAGACCGACAGGGAGGCGAGAAATAATACCAGCAAAGATGATAATGGAAATACCGTTTCCCACCCCAAAATCATTAATTAATTCTCCTAGGAATATCATAATCATGGTACCGGCCACCATAGAAGTAATAAGAGCAGTCATAGTAATAATATTTAGACCGCCAATAATATTTTGAGAATGCAAAATTCCATACATGGCAAATGCCTGAAAAGCGGCTAATGGAATAGTAATTATGCGAGTGTATTGGTTAATTTTGGCCCGACCATACTCCCCTTCTTTTTGTAAAGCCTTAAGTTCGGGAATAACAAAAGCTAGCATTTGCAACATAATTGAAGCATTGATATATGGATTTAAACCAAGAGCAGCAATAGAAAAATTGGCCAAAGTACCGCCCGAAAAAATATCGAGTAGTGACAAAAGTTGATTTTGGGCAAAAAAAGATCGCAATAAAGTTAAATTGACTCCCGGAACAGGAATGTGAGCAATAAAACGAAATAAAACTAAAATACCAAGAGTTATTAATATTTTCTTTTTGAGAATCGGAGTTTTTAGACCTTCGAAATAGATAGAGAGAGATTTTACCAAATAGTTCATGCTTCTATCTTAGCACGGGCAGCAGCTGACAACTTAACATCCGTAAAAGTTAGCTTTTTGGTCAACTCTCCAGCTGATAAAATCTTGACCCCAAATTTTTGACGACGAATGTCTAAATGTGAAAATTTTTCAAAAATGGTTTGGACAGATACAATTTCACCACTTTTGTAAAATTTTTCAATTTGGGCTAGGGTTATTATTTCTGGTTTTGGTAAAGCATTGGTGCGATGTTTACCACGTAAAAATGGTAAACGTTTAATCCAGCCTTTTTTTATTTTAGTACCATCAAAGGTTAATTTGACTTTACCTCGGACTTTACGACCTTTAGCCCCTCGACCAGTAGTGTGACCGCCAACACCAGAACCAATACCACGACCAACTCTTTTCTGAGCCTTAGTGGTTGTTTTAATTAAATTGTTGAGTGTGTCCATATGGTTAAAAAATTTTTAATTTGAAATTTGAAATTTTAAATCAATTTAAAATGTTTAAATTTAAAATTTTAAAATTATGATTTAAAAATTGATTAAAAATTAAAAATTAAAAATTGTAAATTATTATAACGATTTAAGTGCTTTAAAGGTAGCCATGACGTTGACTGATTTGTTTTTTGAACCAATGATTTTACTGACCAAATCTTGGATACCGGCTAGTTCAATGACAGCACGAACAGGTCCACCAGCAATTAAACCACTACCTTTTTTGCCAGGTCGAAGCATAACAATGGCTCCTTTAAATTTTAATGTCATAGCTGTGGAAATAGTTCCATTAACAATGGGAATAGAAACTAATGATTTTTGGGCTTTTTTGATGGCTTTGGCAATAGCATCGGCAACTGATTTGGCCCGAGCATGACCAAGACCAACCCGAGACTTTTTGTCACCAGAAACAACTAGGGCAGTAAAAGAAACTTGATTGCCCCCCTTGGTTTTTTTGGAGACCCTTTTGATTTCCATAACTTTATCAGTAAATTCACTGACTGGTTTTTCGTATTTTTCGAAACGGGCTCGTTGATTATTTTGGGATGTATCCATATTTTTATTAAAATTTTAAGCCTCCCTCACGGGCGGCATTGGCTAATGCTTTGACGCGACCGTGATAACGGTATGAACCACGGTCAAAACGAATGTGGGCTAATTTTTTGGTGATAGCAAGTTTGGCAATGGCCGTACCGACGACAGCCGCTTGCTCGGTTTTGGTACCTTTGGTTAATTTTAAAGTTTTAGTTGAAGTGGAAACTAAGGTTTTGCCGTGTTTGTCATCAATAATTTGGACCCAAATGTGACAATTAGAACGAAAAACAGTTAGACGAGGAACACCTAAGTTTTGGGAAATTTTGCTTCTGACTCGAACTTGACGTCGCAATTTGGTGTTATGGATAATTGACATATTTTTTATTTAATTTAAGTTCCAAGATACAAATTCCAAGTATTCCAAACAATTACCAATTTCTAAAATTACAATGACCAAACTTTTTGGTTATTGAATTATTGGTTATTGTTATTTGTTTGTTTCTTGTTTTATTGGTTATTGGTTATTAATTTGTAACTTAAAATTAAGCCTTCGCGGTTTTACCGGCTTTTAACTTAATAAATTCGTTTAAATAACGAATACCTTTACCTTTGTAGGGTTCGGGTGGGCGGATTTTACGGATGTTACTGGCAACTTGACCGACTATAGTTTTGTCAAGGCCAGAGACGATAATTTTGGTGTCATCGTTAACGGTAAAAACAACATCTTTGGGAGCAGTAATAAAAACAGGATGAATAAATCCAGCAATGACAGTTAATTTATCACCCGAAACAGAGGCTTTGTAACCAGTACCACGAACTTCGAGCTCTTTTTGCCAACCAGTAACAACTCCGATAATCATATTGTTTATATGGGCACGAATGGCACCGTGATTGGATCGAGTTTTTTTATCCTCAGATAAACGAGTAACGGTTAAAATATTTTCCAAAACAGTAACTTCGATACGAGCAGGGAGATTTAAAGTTAAAACACCTTTTGGACCCGTAACAGTAACAATAGATTTATCGACAGCTACGGTGACATTTTCTGGTATGGTAATTAATTGACGGCCAATTCTTGACATAAGTCTAATTTACAATTTACAATTTTTAATTTTTAATGAAAGGATAAATTTAAGCATAAATTTATTATTAATTACCAAATTTGAGCAATGAGCTCACCTCCCACTTTTTTGGCCACAGCTTCGCGTTGAGACAAAAGACCAAGTGAAGTGGAAATAATAATTAATGATTTGGGTGATTTTCCCCAAGGAATATTGTGAGAATTAACATAAAGATGACGACCAGGTTTAGATAAAATTTCGATATCCGAAACAACAGGACTAATAATAGTCAAAAGATGAGTTTCATCATCAACCGTAAAATCGGTAATAAAATGATGTTTCTTTAGTTTTTCACAAATATTTCGGGAAAAAGAAGAATTGATAGCCGTAAAAGACTTTCTCGAGCTTCGAGAAGCATTTTTGACCCTAATTAATAAATCGCAGTATAAAGAGTTCATCATATATTTATTTTTTACCAGCTGGCTCTTCTGACTCCGGGGAGCATACCGGTATCGGCTAACTTTCTAAAACATAATCGACACAAGCCAAAAGCACGAATAAAGGCGCGAGGTCGACCACAAACTTGGCAACGATTGTGATAGCGATTGGAGAAACGTAATTTTTTGGTTTCTCGATATATTTTTGCAGTAGTAGCCATTATTTTGTAAAGGGAAAACCTAGGGTGGATAATAACATTTTTGAGTCATCAATTGAAGAGGCAGATATGTTTAGAGTGACTTGCACACCGCGAATAGCACCAACAGCATCAAGATCAACTTCAGGAAAGTACGTCTGGTCGCGAATAGTAAGACTATAATTACCTTGACCATCAAAAGAAGTTAGGGGGAGACCTTTGAAATCACGAAGGCGAGGCAAAACTAAATTGAATAATTTGTCAACAAAATCGTACATACGAGTACCACGGAGAGTTACTTTTAAAGCTAAAGGGTCGTTTTCGCGCAATTTAAAAGTGGAAACTGATTTTTTGGATAAACGTAAAGATGGTTTTTGACCGGTAATAGCAATTAATTCTTTTTCGGCTAAGGCTAGAGCTTCTTTGCTTTCACGGGCGTCTTTGACACGATAGTTAATAACCACTTTATTTAATTTTGGGAGGGAAAAAATATTGCGTTTTTTACCAAATTTTTCGATGAGTAATTTATTAATTTCGGTAGGGGTGTAAATCATAGTTATGTTTTCTTAATTAATGGAGCTTGACATTTTTTACAAATACGGGTTTTGATACCATTTTTGTCAATATTATAACCAACACGAACAGTTTTGGAACAAGAAGGACAGATTAAAGCGACTTTGGAAACTAAAATCGATCGTTCTTTTTCGACTATTCCACCTTTTTGACCATTTTGAGGTTTGACGTGTTTTTTGAACATATTTAAACCTTTAACGATAATTTTTGAAACTTTGGGAAAAGAGGCAATAACTTCACCACTACGACCTTTGTCTTTGCCCAACAACACTTTGACTTGATCACCTTTAATTATTTTCATATTTTTAATAGACCTCCTTGGCCATGGAAGCAATTTTACTAAAACCTGCGTCTTTTATTTCACGAGCAATAGGGCCAAAAATACGAGTACCGCGAGGATTTTTTTGAGTGTCGATAATCACTCCAGCATTGTCAGAAAAACGAATGTAGGAACCATCGGCTCGACCTATTTCTTTGCGAGTTCGAACGATGACAACCTTGACTTTTTCTTTTTTCTTAACAAGTCCGTTGGGGAGAGCTTCTTTGACGACTCCCAGAACAATATCACCGATAGTAGCAGATTTGTGCTTGGAACCAGTGTAGATGTGCATCACCATGAGTGATTTAGCTCCACAGTTATCGGCTGGTTTTATAATTGAGCGAAGTTGTAACATATATTTATATTAATTTAATTTCCAATTTCTAATTTCCAACTATTGATAACGTAGTAAATCTTTTTAAATGAGAAATTGGTTTAACTTCTCGAGCTTTGATTGTATCACCAATTTTAGCGTTTAGGTTATTGTCAACGTAGATTTTTTTGGTTCGCTTGACAATTTTTTTGTAAAGAGGATGTTGAAATTTGTAGTCCATTTTAACAACAATAGTCCTTTGCATTTTGTCAGAAACAACAATACCGGTAAAAGTTTTGCCGGGGGTAGTGGTCTTAATTTTAGTAGTCATTATTTTGATTTGGTTAAACTAGTGGAAAGACGAGCAACTTCACGTCGGAGTTTTCTAAAAACAGAAGTATCTTTTAGATTTCCTAAAAATTGCTTGGCTTTGGCTTCAACTATTTCTTTTCTTTTTAAAGATAAGAGTGTTAATGTGTCTATTTTATCAGTTTTTTTCATAATTTAAAGCTTTTTTACAAACTTAGTAACACAAGGAAGTTTGGCTCCGGCCAGACGCATGGCTTCACGAGCGTCTGGCTTTGAAATACCAGTAATTTCGAATAAAATGCGACCAGGCTTGACAACAGCGACATAACCTTTAACGTCACCTTTGCCAGCCCCCATAGTGCCTTCGCCCTTTTTGGTAAATGGTTTGTCGGGAAAAATGCGAATCCACATCCGACCAGCACGCTTAGTGGAATGAGCAATTGAACGACGGGCTGATTCGATTTGGTTGCTGGTAATCCAGGTACATTCCATGGCTTTGAGACCATATTCACCAAATTCAACCAAGTTGCCAGCGGAAAGACCGTGCATGCGTCCGCGGAAAGCTTTTCGAAATTTAGTACGACTAGGTTGTAACATAATTTTAAGCTAAACAAATGTAAACTTTAATTCCAATGTATCCAGAACGGGTAAGACATGGGGTTCCAAAATAATCAATGTGGGATTTTAGAGTGGAAAGGGGAACGGTTCCTTGTGAGAATTTTTCGCGACGAGAAATTTCGGCACCATTGATACGTCCGCCAAGAACAACTTTGATACCTTTGGCGCCAGCATTCATAGTTTTTTCGATAGCAAATAAAACAGCGCGACGATAAGGCATACGCTTGGCGAGTTGAAACGAGATTTTTTCGGCAACTAATTTGGCGGAGAAATCAACATTACGAAATTCTTCAACTTGGATATCAACATTAATTTTGGCTGATGACTTGGTTAATAATTTTTGAATATCTTTTTTGAGGGTCTCGAGTTCTTTACCGCCACGACCAATAACCAGACCGGGGCGAGAAACAACTAAAATTATTTTTATTTTTTTGGTGGATCTTTCAATACGAATAGTAACTACCCCAGCCGAAGCAAGCTTTTTTTGGACAAATTCGCGAATACGTTTATCTTCCATCAAGAGGATGGGGTATTTCTTTTTGTCGGCATACCATGAGGAGTTCCAGTCAGGAGCATTAACGCTGGTTTTTAATCTGAATGCGAGTGGATTTACTTTTTGACCCATATTATATTAATTACGAATTTAAAATTACGAATTACGAATTATTATTTAAAAAATTAATGTTGTATTTCATTTTATTTATTTAATTTGTCCTTTGACCGTCATATTAAGACGGCTGTGGCGACGGATAATAATACCACGAGCAAAGCGAGAACCGTGTGATTTGTCGGTTCTTTTGGTTTTTGGGCCTTCGTTGACGATAAATGAGGTAAACTTTAAGGTTTCGGGGATTAAGTTGTAATTGTTTTTGGCGGTAGCAATGGCAGTTTCGATGGCCTTAACTAGAACTCTAGCTGATTTGGTGTTGGTAAACTTGAGTTTTGATAAAGCTGAGAGGACGGTCAGTTTTTTTGAAGTTTCGACTAATAGACGTAATTTACGGGGAGAAATTTGAATGTTTTTGTCATTGTAAACAGATTCTTTAAAAATTGGTTCTGCTTTTGTGGCGATGGTAGTTTTAGTAATTTTTTTAGTAGCCATATATTTTTAGGTTTTTTCAATAACACGTTTAACGATACGACCGTGACCTTTAAAGGTACGAGTTAGGGAAAACTCGCCCAGGCGGTGTCCAACCATATCTTCGGTAATAAAGACATTGATGAATTTTTTACCGTTGTGGACGCCGAAGTTTTTACCGACAAACTCGGGAGGTATTTGACATGAACGAGAATAGGTATTAACGACACCAGTAGTTTTGGAAACTTTTTCAAGTAACCTAGGGTCAATATATGGTCCTTTTTTGCTAGATCTTGACATATAATTTAATTTTTAATTTAAAATTTTTAATTTTTAATCAATTTTTAATGATTAAATTTAAAATAAATATAAATTATTTCTTTCTCCGTTGAACGATTAATCGATTTGATTTGTTTTTGCGCTTACGAGTCTTTTTGCCCATGGCAGGCTTGCCCCAAGGAGTTTTGGGGTTCATACCAATAGACGAACGACCTTCTCCTCCTCCGTGAGGATGAGAGTGGGGGTTTTGAGCCACACCACGAACGCTGGGGCGAATACCACGATGACGAGAGTCACCAGCTTTGGTTAGCTTTTGATTTGAATGATTGGTGTTGCCTATTTGACCAATGGTAGCGGTACAGTGGGCAGAAAATAATCGTAATTCACCTGAAGGTAATTTGATAGTGACTTTATCACCATCTATACTTTGAATGTAAGCGGCATTACCCGCTGATTTGACTAACTGCGCTCTTGAACCAGGTCTAAATTCAATACTGTTTATGGCCATACCGACAGGAATTTTACCTAAAGGTAATTTGTTGCCTTCTTTGATGGGAGCGGTGACAGAGTAAATTACTTTATCACCAATTTTCATGTTGGCAGTGGCTAAGATATAGCTTTTGGAACCATCGGTGTATGTCAAATAAGCCAAATTAGCGGTACGATTGGGATCGTATTCAATAGCGGTAACTTTGGCAATAATATCAATTTTTGATCTTTGAAAATCTACCAGACGAATATATCGCTTGTGTTCACCACCTCGATGACGGACAGAGACGTGACCTTGTGAATCACGGCCTGACTGTTTCTTTTTAATTTTTAATAATTTACTTTTCATTTTTGAGGGTTAACATATCAATTTTTTTATCTTTACCAACGGTAATAATGGCTTTTTTGACATTTGGTTTATTAATTGGTCGACGATTTTTCCAATTAGTTTTAACTTTACCCTTGATGGTAACAGTATTAACCGCCAAAGGAGTAATTCCAAAAACTTGTTTAAACTCGGTAGCAATCTGGTCTTTGTTGGCATCTTTATCAACCACAAAAGTATATTTACCCAAGGATTGGGTGTATATTGCTTTTTCAGAAATAAGGGGTTTTTGAAGTGACATTTATTTACTTAGTTTATTAATAGATTTTTTGGTAAATATCAAAAAATTTTGACAAGACAGATTATAAGGGTTGAGGGACAATAAAGAAAGGAGGTTAATTCCAGGAATATTGCTAAAAGCACGTTTGATAGATGGTGTAGGTTTAGAAATAACCAAGCCAATTCTTTTGGCTTTAGATAATAATTCGTTTTGTTTTTCGAGTTTATCGATGAGAGTCCAAGCGACCTTGGTTTTGGGGATAATGGTACTTAATTTTTCAATCGCAATAATAGCGCTATTTTGGGCAAATTTTGAATAAATAGTTTTGAGGGCAGCAATTTTCATTGATTTAGTCAATTTAAGTTTATAGTTTTGATTACCACGAGGACCATGGGCACTACCACCACCAACAAATTGGGGGGCTTTGGCAGTCGAGTGACGAGCATTGCCTGTCCCCTTTTGGGCATACATTTTTTTGGTAGTACCAGCAACTTCACCTCGGTGTTTGGCCTTAGCATGGGCACTTCGTAAATTACTTTGAGCGACCCGAATAGCTTGGGCTAATAATTTGTCGTTAATTTTAGCTTCAAATAAAGCTTTTGGTAAAACAATTGTCCCAGTCTTTTTACCATCAATATTATATAAATCAGCTGTCATATTATTTAGTTATGGTAACCCAAGAATTAAGATGGCCGGGAACGGAGCCACTAACATAAATTAGATTATTTTGTTGATCAAAAGAAACAATTTTGAGGTGAGTGACGGTCATATTTTTGTTTCCATAATGTCCAGGCATTTTTTTACCACGAATAACTTTTCCTGGAGTTTGAGCACCGATTGAACCTGGAGCACGGACACGGTCAGATTGTCCACCCGAAACGGGTTGACGACGAAAACCATGACGTTTGATAACGCCAGCAAAGCCATGACCTTTGGTTTTGGCAGTAACTGAAACGTCGTCATTTACGGCAAAAACTAATTCTGGGGTAATTTCACTATTAACTTCGGGTAAAGTTTCAAGATTGGAGGGAGGAAATTCAATATGACCCTTGGCACCATAGGTGACTTGAACCGCATCGTAACCGTCACGTTTTTTATTTCGCAAAAGAGTAACCTTAACAGGCTTTGCTAAAAGTGCAGTGACGGCTATTCTTTTGCCCTTATCATTGTAAATATTTGACATTGATTTTTTTTGGGCGATATATCCTTGAATCATAGGTGTAACTTACATTTTAATCTCGACGTCAACTCCAGAAGGTAAATCCAAATGTTGGAGGCTGTCAACAGTGCGAAGCGAAGCACTAAAAACATCAATTAAGCGTTTGTGGGTTAATACTTGGTAATGACCACGGGCGTTTTTATCACCGTGAGGTGACGAGAGAACTGTAGTAATTTTGCGAATGGTAGGGAGAGGAATGGGACCTTGAACCGAAGCACCAGCGGTAACCGCAGCCTGGACTATTTTGACCGCCGCCTCATCAATGAGGCGGTGATCAAAAGATTTGAGTCTAATTCTAATGCGAGTACCTTTGGATTTCATCGTTATTTAATGATTTCGGTAATGGCTCCGGCACCTACAGTTAGACCGCCTTCACGAATAGCGAAGCGGAAGCCTTTTTCCATAGCTACAGGTTTTATTAATTTAATGACAACATTGGCATTATCACCGGGCATAACCATTTCGATACCTTCGGGAAGGGTAACGTCACCAGTGACGTCAGTGGTTCGAATGAAGACTTGAGGACGATAACCAGAAAAAATAGGAGTGTGACGACCACCTTCTTCTTTTTTAAGTAAAAGAACTTCAGCTTTAAATTCGGTGTGAGGGGTAATGGAACCAGTTTTGGCCAATACTTGTCCACGTTCGATATCATCTTTTTCAACTCCACGGAGTAATAAACCAACATTGTCGCCAGCTTGACCTTGATCAAGTTGTTTGTGGAACATTTCCACACCAGTAACGACAGCTTTTTTGGTAGCTCGTAAACCAACTATTTCAATTTCATCATTGATTTTGACAATACCACGCTCAATACGGCCAGTAGCAACTGTGCCGCGACCCTTAATCGAGAACACATCCTCGATAGGCATCAAGAAAGGCTGATCTAATTCGCGCTTAGGTTCAGGAATAGAAGTATCGAGGGCTTCCATTAACTTGCCGATAGCAGCAACACCGTCAGCATCACCGTTTAGAGCTTTGAGAGCAGATCCACGGATAATTGGGATAGAATCACCGGAGAAACCATATTTGGTCAAAAGATCACGGATTTCCATTTCGACTAGGTCGAGGAATTCAGGATCGGTGACTAAATCAACTTTGTTTAAGAAAACAACGAGAGCAGGAACGTTAACCTGTTTGGCTAACAAAACGTGCTCACGAGTTTGTGGCATTGGACCATCGGGTGCAGAAACAACGAGAATAGCACCGTCCATTTGGGCAGCACCGGTGATCATGTTTTTGACATAATCGGCGTGTCCAGGACAGTCAATGTGAGCGTAATGACGATTGGCGGTCTCGTATTCGACGTGGGAAATAGCAATAGTAACGATTTTGGAGGCATCACGGACAGTACCACCTTTGGCGATATCGGCGTATGATTTTGGATTGCCTTGAACTTTTAAAATAGCGGCAGTTAAGGTTGTTTTACCGTGATCGACGTGACCAATGGTACCAACGTTAACGTGAGGCTTGTTTCTGGTGTATTTTGTATCAGCCATATTATTTTTGGTTTAAAAAACTTTTAACAATTAATTATAGCGAAAAAGCTTTAAGATTGTATCAATAGGATTGGGAGTTTGCAAGAATGAGATTTAGGGAAAAATACATTAATCTAATTTCTAATTACTAATTTCCAATTTTTAATCAATTATTAATGATTAAGATTAAAATTCAAATCAAAACCACCGAGGAAATGGCTTGATATACTCTTGATAAGTTTTTCCATTATTTTCCGTAAACCTGTTCGTGAGTGCTGGTGTCAACAAACCTGACAGTTTGATCACCAATTATTTGATATATGATTCTAATGTCACTTGTAACTGAAAAGGCTCTATACTTTTTCATTTCACCTTGCAGTTGATGATCAGCTAAAAAAGGTGAAGATGAATTTCTTGAAAATAATTTAACTTGTTCAACAAAACGATCGGATAATTTAAGAGAATGAAAAATCCGATCTGAATAAAATTTGCAAAATGTTTTAGAAAATACAATTTCAACCACGATTTAAGTATGCCATTAATTCGTCAATATTACTGCTTTTGATAAAGTCACCTTTTTTTATTTCTTTATCGGATTGGGCGACCATTTTATCAAGATGTGCCTCTTGTTCTGGAGTGATGTACTCAGGTGGATATGTATTTGAAAATAAATTATATTTGCCAATAATTGATTGTTTAAGAAAAACACGAATATACTCCTGCAATGAAGAATAACCTAACTCTTCGACATATTCTTTGGCTCTTACTTTTAATACTTTATCAATTGGAACTTGGATTGTGGTTTTCATAGTATCATTATATTATTTTGATATTATTTGTCAATAACTAAAAATCCCCCATTGCTGGGGGAATAAAAAACAATTTATTTATAGGAACGCATTATAATGCGTTCCTACGCAACCCAATTTATTTTGTCGATGTTTTGATCGTCAACTTTTCTTGAATATCACGAGGCACTGGGTCGTAGTGGCTAGGTTCCATATAAAAACTACCTCGACCTTGGGTTAAACTGCGAATAACGGTAGCGTAACCACGGACGTTGTCCAAAGGAATAGTGGCAGTAATGGTAGTAAAGCCAAAAGCATCGGTAGTACCACCAATTTGACCTCGGCGAGAAGACAAATCACCAATGACCGTACCCATAAATTCGGAAGGGACGGCCACTTCCATTTTCATGATAGGTTCGAGAACCAGTGGATTGGCGAGCCCAAAAGCGTCTTTGATGGCGTAATTACCAGCTAATTTAAAAGCTTGCTCAGACGAATCAACATCGTGGTAGGTTCCATCGTAAACAGTGATTTTGATGTCGGTAGCTGGATAACCAGCGATAATACCTTTGATCAAGGTTTCGCGAACACCTTTTTCAATAGCAGGAATAAAGTTACTGGGAATGGCACCACCTTTAACGGCGTTGACAAACTCAACCCCTTCACCGCGAGCCTTGGGTTCGACATGGATTTTACAGTGACCATATTGACCATGACCACCAGACTGATGAATATATTTACCCTCACCATCGGCATTAATCGAAATTGTCTCACGATAGGCTACCTGAGGAGCTCCAGTTTTGACATTGACACCAAATTCCCGGCGGAGACGATCGACGATAATTTCTAGATACAATTCACCCATACCAGCGATAATAGTTTGACCTGTTTCTTGGTTAAAAGAAACTTGAAAAGTGGGATCCTCTTGAGACAATTTGTTTAGAGCCTGACCCATTTTTTCCTGATCATCGGCAGTTTCGGGCTCAATAGCTAGTGAAATAACAGGTTCGGGAAATTGAATTGGTGATAATAAGATTGGGGCATTTTTATCGCATAATGTATCACCCGTAAAAGAATCTTTTAACCCAATACAGGCGATAATTTCTCCAGCGTAGCCTTCTTCCAAACCCTCACGTTTGTCAGCATGCATTAGTAGCAAACGCCCGATTCTCTCGCTTTTTTGTCGAGTTGAGTTATAAACCTCGGTACCAGTTTTGATGGTACCAGAATATACTCGAACGTAAGATAATGTTCCGACGTGAGCATCGGTTTGAACTTTAAATAATAGAGCAGAAAGTGGTTCGTTGTTTTCAGGTTTACGGAATAATTTTTCACCAGTATTGATGTCAAAACCTTCAATAGGGGGAAGGTCTAATGGCGAAGGCAAATAGTCAATGATAGCTTCGAGAATGGGATGGATACCTTTGTTGCGCCAAGCAGCACCACAATAAACAGGAAATAGTTTTAGCTTGATAGTAGCGGCACGGAGTGTGGCTTTGAGCTCGGGGATAGAAATTTCTTCATCGTTAAGGAATTTTTCCATTAAAATTTCGTCTTCACCAGCAATTTTTTCCACCATTATAGCTCTGGCTTTTTGGGCTGCATCTATGTATTCGGGAGTGACATCTTTGACGGTAAACTCCATACCTTCAGGATCTTTATCATAAACAATCATTTTCATTTCCATGAGATCGATGACCCCAACGTGGGCATGTTCTTCACCAATTGGCAGTACCACCGGTACAATAGGGCAACGAAGTTTGGCAGTTATAGAATCAAGAGTATTTTGGAAAGAAGCACCAACTTTGTCCATTTTGTTGACAAAAGCGATACGAGGTACGCCATATTTGTCTGCTTGTCGCCACACTGTTTCGCTTTGGGCTTGGACACCGGCATTGCCGTCAAAAATCATGATGGCACCATCAAGAACGCGCAGTGAGCGTTCGACTTCGGCAGTAAAATCGACGTGTCCGGGAGTATCGATAATGTTAATACGATGATCTTTAAAAAAGGTGGTAATGCAGGCAGATTGGATAGTAATTCCGCGCTCACGTTCCTGAACCATGGAGTCGGTAGTAGTAGTTCCTTCGTCGACAGAACCTATTTTGTGAATTTTTCCAGTATAGAATAATAAACGTTCGGTGGTGGTAGTTTTACCGCCATCGATATGAGCGATAATACCGATGTTTCGGACTTTGTCCATAGGAACAGTGCGTTTTTTGGTGATTTGAATAGCATCAGCCATAAATTAAAGAAATTTCAAATTTAGAATTTAAAAACTAATAAAATAAAAAATGGGTACTAAAAGACCATATTTAAGTGAATTATGATAACACGATAAACAATGTTTAGGAAGATAGTGTTCGGGGGATAAACAATTCCCAGTTATTATTCATTTTTACCACAGACCCTACGATAACTTGATTGTCTGGTGTAATTCCTACAGCTGTTTTTCGAACTAACCAAAATCTAGCTACACCCATATCTTTTGGTTCAGCATCTAAAACAAAATACTGGTTTGTTTCTACTCCTCCGTCGGCTTCTACAAACTCAGATGAAATACCATGAACAATACCTGTTTTTGTCACTATTCCTGGACCAGTTCTTGACAATAAATTTATGTTTAACATGTAGCTTATTATATATCATTACGAAGAAAAAGCAATAAAGATTGGTGCCAAAAAGGACTTTATCAAAATTTTTTAAAAATTTTGTAGAAAATGTGTTTCCAAATTTTGGAAAAATAGACAAAGTTGATGAGGATGATGGAAATAATAATGACAGCGTCGTAATTTAGACGCAAATAATAATTATTTTCGAGATGTAGCCACATGCCAAA
>MNZO01000050.1 GCA_001873665.1 Candidatus Shapirobacteria bacterium CG2_30_35_20
GTCCAATGATTTTTACGAAATAAAATCATTGACGGAAAAAATTGGAACGAACCGCCGTTTGCTTTCCCGAAAAACTGAATTTGAATTTGTCCGCCCCTTTGATTTAATTTCGAAATATTTACCCGCCGTAGCTGAAAAAGCGCAGGAGGGCAGGGCTTTTTGCAAAGCGAGACCCGCCGAAGGCGGGGCGAGCGAGCAAGCTCTTTCCCCTGAAAATTTGAAATGTCTTGATTGGTCGGGGATAATGGATTCGAACCATCAGCCTCACGGACCCCATCCGTGCGCGCTAGCCAATTGCGCCAATCCCCGAATTGATTGACTATTATATTATTTCTGGACTATTTATGCCAGAGTTATTTTAAATTCGGTCTTTCTTCGCATTTGACACATTGACATGATATAGTCTGCCTTGGTATTACTTTATTAATGAAAAAAGCAAAAAAAGTTGTCGTTGGCGCTACGACCAAAAATAACCGCCTCGAAGCAGTCAAACTCGCCATGGAGCAAATTACCAAAGCCTATGGAGCTGGTGCCATTATGAAAATGGGTGATCGTACTGCCGATATGACTATCGAAGTCATTCCTACCGGCTGTTTAACATTAGATATTGCCCTAGGTGTGGGCGGATTACCTCGTGGACGTATTACTGAAATTTACGGTCCTGAAGCTTCGGGGAAAACCAGTATTTGTTTAAGTTTAATTGCTCAAGCCCAAAAACTTGGTGGTACTGCCGCCTTTATTGATGCCGAACATGCCCTCGAGCCAGTTCGTGCCCAGACTATGGGTGTCGATCTCGATAATCTTTTAATTTCCCAGCCTGACAACGGTGAACAGGCATTAGAAATCGTTGACACTCTTGTTCGTAGTAACGCTGTCGATGTTATTGTGATTGATTCTGTCGCCGCCCTCGTTCCCCGTGCTGAAATCGAAGGTGAAATGGGTGACTCCATGATGGGCTTGCAAGCCCGACTCATGTCTCAAGCCCTTCGAAAACTAACTGGTGCCATTTCTAAATCCAAAACTGTCGTTATTTTTACTAATCAAATGCGCCAAAAGATAGGCGTAATGTTTGGTAATCCTGAAACTACTACCGGAGGTATGGCTCTCAAATTTTATTCCTCTGTTCGAATTGATGTTAGGAAAATTGCCAATATTAAAACTGCCAGCGGTGAAGCTATCGGTTCCCAACATCGGGCTCGTATAGTTAAAAACAAAATTGCTCCACCATTTAAAGAAGCCGAATTTGATATTTTAAACACTGAGGGGATATCTATTTTTGGCTCACTCGTCGATATGGGCGTCAAATACGAGTTTATTACCAAGGCTGGCGCCTTTTTCAAAATCAGCGAAGTCAATCTGCAAGGTCGTGAAGGTGCTAAAAAATATTTAAAGTCAAATCCAGAAATTACCGAAAAATTACGTCAAGATATTTGGTGTAAAATCGATTTAAATAAAGACAATGCAGCTACTTCAAATCAAGAAGAGTCACAGTCGTGACAAAGTTTGGCTCACTTTTGATGACGGCAGTTTTATACCATTCAAAATAGATGATATTGTCATCCATAAAATAAAAGTTGGGTCAGAAATCGACTATGATTTGTTGTGTCAATTATCACTAAAGTTTTTGTTAACTAGCTATGCGCTACGACAAATAGCAATATCACCAAAAATTAGGTCAATTTTGTTACCAAAATTAAAAAACCAAGCCAGATACTATATAAAAAAATATAATTTAATAATAGGTAATTATCAAAATTTAATTGATGACACTCTAAATTATCTTGAGCAAAAAGGCTGGTTAGACAATAATAGCTACGCCAAATTTTTACTAAAGAAACATCACCAAAAATCAAAACGTTATTTAGAACAACTCTTTTCTCATTACAATTTAGATAAATCAATATTAAATAATAATGATCAAGACAATATAAAAAATATATTACTCAAAAAAATTAGTAAACAACCAAACCCCTTGGATTTTAAGACCAAAAACAAAATAATTCAATCTATGATGCAAAAAGGTTTTACCTATAATGACATAAAATCTGCAATTGACGAAACACTTATTGTCGGGTAAACTATCAATTGATTATTTAATTTTAAATTACCGTTATCTTTTAATGACAACTCAATCTAACTTGCATATTACAGTCGGGAACTTTTGCGTCATCAATAGATAAAAATCGCGGTAAAATCCGGAGGTTTTTTATGTTCAATTCGTTTCTGTCAAAGTTTAAGGTTCTTTTTGGTGGCGACAATAAATTAGTCACCGACACCCCAACCACCAATCGGGTTGTTTTCACACCCAAAAAATTGAGCGCAGCGAAACCCAGCTCGGCCGGGAAAGTTAAAGAAGTAATCAAAGAAGTTGTAGTTCAAATTGATAATGCCAAAAAAATCGAGGCCGATATAAAAATCAAAGAAGCTGAAATTTTTGCTCGTCTAAAGTCACTCGATGAAAAAGAACGATATTTAATTCAAAAAGAACAAAATATCGACAACAAAGACCTTTCAATTACCAAAAAACAAGAATTAATCGACGATCTTTACAAAAAGCAACTTGAAAAACTCGAAACAATTTCCGGTCTTGACGTTGCCAAAGCTAAAGAAATTTTAATGTCCTCGGCCGAAAAGAAAATGACCAATTGGCTGGCCCGCAAAATCGACGAAGCCAAAGAAAGTCTCCGCACTCGTACCGAAGAACTTCAAAAAGAATTAATTTTGGATGGTATTACCCATGGTATTACCGATTATGTCGCCGAATATACTGTTTCCACATTTACCCTACCTGACGAAAAAATCAAAGGTAAAATCATTGGTCGTGAAGGACGCAATATTCGTGCATTTGAAAAAGCCACTGGAGTTGAACTGGAGATGGATGATGGCAATGATATTCGAATCTCATCTTTCGATTCAACTCGACGGGAAATTGCTCGTATTTCACTTGAAAAACTAATCCGAGATGGACGTATTCAACCTGTCCGTATCGAAGAAATTGTCGCTCAAACCAAAAACGAAATGGACAAAATTTTGGTAAACGAGGGACGTAAAATTTGTCAAGAAGTCGGTGTTTACAACATTCCTCTTGAATTAATTCAACATGTCGGCAAATTTAAATTTCGCTATTCTTATGGTCAAAATTTAGCCAAACATACCATTGAGGCAGTCAAAATAGCCGTTGCTCTTGCTGGGGAATTACACGCTGATATTAATACGGTTAGACTAGGTACGCTTTTTCATGATGTCGGTAAAGTCATTGTCGACCAAGAGGGAACTCATATCGATCTTGGAGTTGAACTCTTACGTAAATTTAAAATGCCCGAGGCGGTTATTAGTGCAGTTGCCGAACACCATGAGGACAAACCATTTTCTTCTGTTGAGTCAATCATTGTTTATCTTGGTGATGCTGCCTCTGGCGCCCGTCCTGGCGCCCGCTACGAAGTGCATGAAGAATATTTAAAACGCATGCAAAATATCGAAAATGTCGCCAAATCTTTCCCTGGGGTCATTTCAGTCGCCGCCTATCAAGCCGGTCGCGAAGTTATGGTTATTGTCGAACCTAGCACCGTTTCTGATGATGAGGCCAAAGTCTTATCTCAAAATATTGCCGATAAATTAGACGAAGAAGCCAAATGGGCTGGTCAGATAAAAGTTAATGTTATTCGTGAATTTAAGACCTCTTCAACTATTATAGGTAGTAAAGTCGATAAAAATGCGGTTAAAAATGGCGCATAGTACTTGATATTTTTAATTTAGCGTTTAGAATAAAGGTTGAATTACTTATTTAAATTCAAAAACAATGACCAAAAAAGATCTCATCGAAGTTGTTGCTCAAAAAGCAAAACTTTCAAAAAAAGCCGCCAAGGTTTCCGTTGAAACCTTTTTAAATGAAGTTATGAAAGCACTTGCTGCTGGTGAAGTAGTCAAGCTTTCTGGTTTTGGAACATTCAAAACCAAAATGTTTAAAGCTAAAACTATTAAAGCTATTGGTACCAAAGAATCCAAAAAGATCATGGCTCGACGTATGCCTCGCTACATCCCTGGCACCAAGATCAAGAAAATGGTTAAATAATAAGCCTTATCGGCTTATCCGCCGAAGAGGCGGAAATGTTCGAAATCAAAACTCCCCCAGCAATGGGGGAGTTTTTGGTTATGGTGTCACCGTTTAAGTCGGTATTACTGTCGGTTCGGGTGTTTCAGTAAGACCAATTGATTTTCTTTAATATATTTTTTCCAATCCATGTTTTGAATTATAATAAATGCTAAAATCACCTAATATGAAAACCTTTATACTGTCTCCAAACATTGATACATTTTTCGATCAAGAACTCCAAGAAATTGCCAAACTGCGAGAGATCAAAGGTCAAGAATCGCAAACTTTGGCAAAAATAAATAGTCTTATACCCCAAGTTGAGGCAGAAAACGATTTTATAGTATTAGCAAAACTTTTTTGGGAACAAGCCTTTGTCTATCAACATTTAGTCATGAGTCATGTCAATGAATCAATTAATTTAAAATTGATGGAAGAGTCAGCTCTAAATTCTCATGACATTATTTTGAAACAAAATTTAACCGATCTTCTGGGTGATGATTTACGTTTTCTCGGTCGGGTTTATGATTATAATAGGGATTATCCTCAAGCTTATAATTTTTATCAACAAGCTCTAGACTTTTATCAAAAACAGAATAACCCAAGAACTCTTGAAATTAATGCTTTTATTTGTGCTAATTTAATTTATCAAAATAAAATTGACGATGGTCTCGCTTTAGCTAAAAAAACTTATGCAGAATTTGAAACCTGCCCTTTAAAACAGTCAGATTTTTACACTTGGGCTGTCTGGAAAACAGGGATTTACCCTCGAGTCATTAAAGCCCTAATTTCTCAAAATCAAACTTTTGATAGTCTTGAAATGAAAAATATTTTATTAAATGACCAAAAATTGTTAATGGAAGAAAAATTTGATTTTAGATTTCGACTTGATGAAATAGATGAAGTGCTAAATTTATTATTGTAACTTGTGCAAAAATTGCACAACATCTACTGATGGAACAACTAAATTCGGAAATTCCGAAAATAGTCTTGATACAGTAAAATCTGAATTAAAAAAGTATAATAAATCATGTCCACAATTCAAGTCAAAAATTTAACTCGTACCTTTCAAATTTTTGACAAAAAACCAGGATTAGGGGCGTCAATCAAATCAATATTTTACCGACCACAACGTACAGTTCATGCTGTCGAAAATGTCAGTTTTGAAATCAAGCAGGGCGAGCTGGTCGGATTTATTGGACCAAATGGAGCAGGCAAAACCACTACTCTCAAATGTCTCTCTGGTCTTTTATACCCATCTTCGGGTAATATTAGTGTTTTAGGTTTTAAACCATCCGACCGTAAATACGAGTATTTAAATCAAATCGGTTTTGTCATGGGTCAAAAAAATCAGCTGTGGTGGGACATCCCTCCTCAAGAAACTTTTTTACTAAACAAAGCCATCTACAATATCTCTGACACAGATTATCAAAAAAGACTCGATTTTTTTATCAAAACTCTCGATATTGGCGATATAATTTCTGTCCAAACCAAAAAATTATCTTTGGGTCAACGCATGAAATGCGAGTTTGTAGCGGCTCTTTTGCATAATCCCAAAGTTTTATTTCTCGATGAGCCCACCATTGGTCTTGATGTTATTGCCGCCCAAAAAATTCGTGATTTTGTCAAAGAAATTAATCAGCAATTTAAAACTACTGTAATTCTCACTAGTCATAATATGAATGATGTTGAGGAGTTATGTAAGCGAGTAATTTTAATTGATCAGGGTCGAATCAAATTTGATGGCTTGTTGTCGAATTTAACCAAAAAATTTGCCGAATTAAAAATTCTAAAATTTGTTTTTGAAAATAAGATTAGCAAAACTGACATTAAAAAATTTGGAGAAATAGTCGACGGCGATGGTTATAGCTATACCATCAAAGTTTCAAAAGAAAAATATTTATCTGTTGCTTCAAAAATTCTTACAACTTTACCCGTTACTGATCTAAATATCGAAGATACTCCGATAGAAGATGTTATTAGACAGGTGTATACAGATAAAAATTAAAAATTATTTTTGATGGTTAAATATATTCGTATCGCTATCAATACTCTTCAAGAGTATTTTGTCTACCGTGTCAACTTCTTTTTTGGGCGCCTTCAAGTTTTTATATTTTTTGTTATGTTCTTTTCCCTTTGGTCTGCCGTCTCAGCTGGTCGATCTAGTTTAGGTGTTTATTCTATTCCTCAAATTTACAGTTATTTTGTTGTTGGTTATATTATCAAAGCTTTTGTTTTTACTACTCGTACCGCCGACATTGGTGGCGACATTCAAAATGGCAATTTTTCCACCCTGTTAATTAAACCGATTAGTACTTTAAAATATTATTTTTCTCGTGACATTATTGATAAACTTTTCAACTTATTTTTTATGTTTTGGGAATTTATTTTAATTTTATTATTATTCAAGCCTGAGTTAGCTATGCCATCGCTTTTTAATTTTATTGCTTTTATTTTATTTTTATTTTTATCTATTATTTCTTTTTTCTTTTACAGTTTAGTCATTTCTTTTATAGCTTTTTGGTCCGAAGACGCTTGGTCTTCACGTTTTTTGTTTGGTGTCGTTTTTATTACTATCTTTTCCGGTCAATATATTCCCCTAGATTTTTTGCCCCCAGTAATTGGCAAAATTCTTGACTACACGCCTTACCCCTACATGTTTTATTACCCTCTCAAAGTTTGGCTTGGTCAAATTGATCAAAATATGATTTATTTGCGATTATTAAACGGATCTCTTATTTGTATATTCTTTTATTTTCTTTCCCAATTTATGTGGTTAAAAGGCAAGCAAAAATATCAAAGTTATGGTAACTAATTCTTTTATCAAAGTTTGGGTAATTATGGCCAAAAATAGTTTACAAAATAAATTATTATCACCCAGTTCTTCTATCATTTTTATTTTAGGAAAATTATTTAATTATGCATTTTCCGTTCTTATTATTTATTCTATTTTTAATCAGGTCTCAACTATCAAAAACTTTACCTCACCACAGGCGATAATTATTACTTTAACTTTTAGTTTGATTGATTCTATTATTCAATTTTTATTTCGTTCCCTTTATACTTTTCGTCCTGTTTTACTAAAAGGGGACTTTGATTTAGATTTACTCAAGCCCCTACCCTCTTTTTTCCAGCCACTGTTATCCGGCCCTGACTTTCTTGATGTCCCTATGATTTTTCTCCAGATAATTGCTCTGATATATTTTTTAATAAAGTTTTCTTTAGTCCCAAGTGTAGGAAATTTATTTTTATTTTTATTAATAGGTACAAACGGTATAATTTTAGCTTTTAGTCTTCATTTGGCGATTGCCTCTTTTTCTATTTTAACCACCGAAATCGATAGTCTCGTTATGATATATCGTTCTCTTGGTCGCGCCGCTATCGTCCCCACCGACATTTACAATAACTTTTTTAGAATAATTTTGAGTTATGTTATCCCCATTACTGTCATTTTCACCCTCCCCGCCAAGGCTGTGCTCAACATTCTCACCCCGGGAGGTATTACATATTCCTTTGCTTTTACAATTTTATTTTTATTACTGTCCTTATATTTTTGGAAATATTCCCTAAAACATTACTCCAGCGCTAGTAGTTAAATATCTCTCTTGACATACACATCAGATATATCTATATTAATTTGATATCAAAAGAAAAATTACCAGACCAAATTACAATTCTATTAAAAAATGGTAAAACTGCAGTTATGGATTTTCGATAAACCATTAATCCAAATCCAAAAGTTGAAGCTGTCAATCTGGCTGTAGACAAACACGATCCGAAAGCTTTGAAACTAGCGGTAGACGAACTACTTGAGAAATAAGCTATAATATCCTGTGTCAAAATTATCCATCGGTATTGTTGGTTTGCCAAATGTTGGCAAATCGACTCTTTTTAACGCCCTTTTGGGTAAAAAAGTTGCTGATGCTAGCAATTATCCTTTCTGTACTATTGACCCCAATGTTGGGGTGGTCGAAGTTCCCGACGACAAATTGCCAATTTTAGGGGAAATTGTTAAAACTCAAAAAATTGTCCCCGCTATTGTCGAGTTTGTTGATATTGCTGGACTGGTCAAAGGCGCTAGTACTGGTGAAGGCCTGGGCAACAAATTTCTTACCAATATTCGCGACTGTGATGCCATTATGCATGTTGTGCGCAATTTCAGCGATGACAACATTATCCGTGAAGGATCGGTCGATCCCCAGGGTGATTTTGAAGTAATTTGTGCCGAGCTAATCATCAAAGATCTCGAATCAATTGACAAATATTTGACGGGATTTAAAAACAATCCTATTGAAAATAAAACCAAAAAATTTACCTTTGCTGTATTTCTGAAACAATCTCTTGAACGGGGGGAGTTGGCTATCAATTTAAATTTAGACAACGATCAAAAAATTTTATTAAAAGAATTCTCTCTGCTAACGGCCAAACCATATTTTATCGTCGCCAATGTTGATGAGTCGACATATCAAAATATTCTCAGTGCTCAGTTATCTGTTATCGGTTATCATACTGTCGTACCAGTCTGTGCCAAAACCGAATTCGAATTATCAGAGTTAAATATAGATGATCAACAAAATTATTTAAAAGAGTTAGGTGTGGAAAAATCAGGGCTAGAGCGCATCATTCAAAAAGCCTACGAAACTTTAGGCCTCCAATCTTATTATACTGCTGGGGTCAAAGAAACTCGCGCCTGGACTATTCATAAAGGTGATACTGCCCCACAAGCAGCTGGAGTTATTCATACCGATTTTGAAAGGGGATTTATTATGGCCGAAATTATAAGTTTTACCGATTTTGTGGCAAAAAATGGATGGGAAGGGGCCAAAACTGCCGGTCTATTGCGCCATGAAGGCAAACAGTACATCATGCACCCCGACGACGTCGTCGAGTTCCGATTCAATGTCTAATTTTTTGAAATTAAAAATTTATTCATTGAAAATTGATTAAAAATTTTAAATTAAAAATTAAAAATTCTAAGGTTTTAATCATCTCTGGTCCGACCGCCACAGGTAAAACTGGAGTGGCGATAAAATTAGCCCAAAAATATAATGGCGAGTTGATTTCTGCTGATTCACGACAAATTTATAAAGGTATGGATATTGGGACAGGCAAAGATCTCAATAAAAACTCAATTTTCAATTTTCAATTTTCAATTAACAATCAAAACGTAGGATTTTATTTAATAGACAAAACCCCTGTTTGGTTATTGGATATTATAAACCCCAATCAAAGTTTTTCGGTGGCTCAATATCGGCAATTAGCCCTAAAGGCAATCGACGATATAATTTCTCGTGGCAAGTTACCAATAATTGTCGGTGGAACTGGTCAATATATTGAATCAATAATCAACCCCCAAGATACTTTTAACATTAAACCAAATTATTTTTTACGTTTATTCCTTAACCGTTTACCTGTTAGATTATTACAATTGACTTTACGACTTTTAGACATTAAGACGTTTAGACTGTTGAACAACTCTGATGTTAACAATTCCCGTCGACTGATTAGACGTATCGAAATAAAACTAAGTCGTAAGTCCCTCTTGTCAAAGAGGGATTTAGGGAGATTGAATACATTTCACATTTCTCTAACAGACAACATTGACAATATAATCTCAAAAATCGACACTCGCATTCAATCTCGCCTTGATTTGGGTCTAATTGACGAAATAAAAAATTTATTAATAAAATATAAATGGACCGATCCCGGTCTAAATACATTGGCATATTATGATTTCAAACCATGTCTCGTACGAACGCATCATGATGCGTTCCTACAATCATGCATTGACAATTGGTCCATTCACGAACACCAATATGCTCGCCGACAAAAGACATGGTTTAAAAAATTTACCCCCAATTATTTTATTGATATTTCCAAACCAAATAGTTATAAACAAATCGATTCTATCGTCTCCAAATGGTACAATAAAAGAATATAATATTTATTAATTCTTAATTGCTAATTCTTAATTTTTAATTAGTTTACATGACAATTCAAAAAGTTGAAATATCCCAAAAAACAATCATATTTTTGACCATTTTTTTGCTTTTGCTTTTTGTTTCCTGGCAACTCCGTAGTTTAATTTTATTGTTTTTTCTTTGCTTTATATTCATGGAAGCTCTAAATCCAGCCGTTATTTTTTTGCAAAAATTTAAAATTCCCAAAGTTCTCGCTATCATAATTTTATACATCATAATTTGGTCTGGGATTTCTTTTTCACTAGCAGGAGCTATTCCTATCATTGTTACAGAAACCACCAATTTAATCAAAATTCTCCCATCAACCTTAGACAAATTCACCCTAATGGGCGTCAATCCCATCGATATTTCATCCCAATTAAAATTGCTAGAAAACATCCCCGGATCTTTTGCTACCACAGTTTTATCCGTTTTTTCCAATTTAATCTCAGTTTTCGCATTTTTTGTCATCACCTTTTATCTGCTTTTAGAGCGCAAAAACTTTGAGAAATATGCCATCAAATTCTTCAATCAAAAAGATTCAGTCAAAGTGATTGAGATATTAAAATTACTTGAACTTCGCTTGGGACGTTGGGTGTCTGGTCAATTTTTTTTAATGATTCTTATCGGAATATTATCTTATGTTGGGTACTTAACCATTGGGTTAAATTATGCCCTGCCATTGGGTATTATCGCTGGGTTTTTAGAAATGGTACCAAATATTGGGCCAGTAGTTACTTCAATTTTAGCTGGATTAGTTGGGTTGACAGTTTCCCCTACTGTAGGCCTAATAGCAGTTGGATGGGGCGTCATCGTTCAACAGCTGGAAAATAATTTTATTGTTCCCAAAATTATGAAAGATAATTTAGGTATCAATCCACTAGTAACAATTTTTTTAATTGCCATCGGCGGTTCGTTGGCTGGTGTGATTGGAGCCATTATCGCCATCCCCCTCTTTCTCACCGCCTCCATTTTTTATCAAGTGTTAAAGAAATAAAATAATCATATAAAAAAAGTTCCCCCTCTTTACTCAAAGAGGGGTTGGGGTGATTTTAAAAATGCTTCAAAGACGGTGATAAGCCAGATTCTGTTTATAGGCCATCTATCTATTCTCTCTACCTGAGACTCTCCACAATTAGATATTAACGTCTCATCTTGAGATTTCCGCAGGACGGTTACTCGTTTCATTTCAGGTGCCGTAGCTTCTTGCGAAGGCAGCCCCATCTCGTCTCTGTAGCAGAGCCACGACCTTGCGGCCGTATCTAATCTTTAATGTCCCTATTGTGTGCGGTCCGGACTTTCCTCCCGCCGATGAGGCGGGTCAGCCCTTCCCCATCTTTGAAGCCCCCTATTTTACCATTTTATATTTAAATAAATATCTTTCTCCCCTTCCTTGTCAAAGGGAGGGGTCGGGGGAGAGATTGAAAATAAAAATATTTTTCGCTTCCCTGTAAAGGGGAGGGTCAAAATTTCCTAATTTTGGGGTGGGGTTTTAAAAAAATACCCCCGCAGCTGCGGGGGTATTTAATTTTTGCTAAAAACTATAGCAAAGCAGCATCGGCGGCGGACAAGATTTTGAACATCTTGACTCCAGTTTCAGGATCAATAGCTTGTGCAGCTGGTCGACCATTTTTGAGCATAACTTTGGTTACTTTAGAAACGTCAACTTCGACAAATTTACGAGATTTTACCGAATAAAATTTTATTGTTGCCATGAATTTTTCACCTCCAGATGAATAAATTTATAAATAGCTTCACCTCCAAACATAATACAAAGCTACCACGATTGCAATAGCCAGAATTGAAAGAAGCCCACTTTTGATTAAATCTTTTTTCATTCTTCAGTATATCAATTCATTTGCTAAAATTAACTGTCTATGAATATTTTTTTATATATATTGACATTTCTAAACACTTTGGGATTATTATATTTGGCCTATCTCATCCTCAAAAAATATCGTAAATCAGATTCAGGCAATCTTTCGACTCCAGTCACTGGCATCCAAAAAGTCGGTTTATTTCGATATAATCCTTTTGATGATCTGGGTTCTGATCAAAGTTTTTCATTATCTATTTTAGACTCAACCAATTCAGGCGTCATTCTCACCTCACTTCATCATCGCAATTTTACCCGCATCTATGCCAAACCAGTCAAAAATGGCGAAGGTGACTCTATCACTTTGTCAAATGAGGAAAAATCCGCTATAGTAAAAGCTATCAAGCATTAATTATTTTTTATATATGTCCAAGAAAAATCTTGCCGTTTATTTTTTAACTTTTATTATTTTTCTGTTCGGTAGTTATTTTGGTTTTAATACATTACTTCCAGTTTCACAACCAAATGTTCAAAAGATTGTAGACATCAACCAAAATAATAAAAAACAAACGGGAGTACTTGATTTTGCTGGACCAAGGACCGCAGTTTGTCCTATAAATGGTGAATTATTTACCGCCGAAGAGCAAAAATTGTGGGAAACTCGTCGACCACTTATGGTTATGGTCGAAAATCATCTCGATTCCCGTCCCCAGTCTGGTCTAAATAATGCCGATATTGTTTACGAAGCCAATTCTGAGGGTGGAATTACCCGATTTATGGGTATTTTTTATTGCAACGCTGTCAAGGGAGCTGGTAATAAATACGATGTTGGTCCAGTTCGCTCAGCTCGAACATATTTTCTTGACATTGCCTCTGAATATTCTGACTACCCTCTGTATACCCATGTGGGTGGGAGTAACTGTAGTGCCCCCAAAGATCCCGTTACTGGTCGTCAATCTGGTCCGTGTACTACCAACAAAAAAGCCCAGGCCTTGGAACAAATTTCTAATTACGGTTGGATGGGTAAAGGGACGTGGAGTGATTTGTCCCAGTTTGCATTATCTTACAAGGCTTGCCGTCGCGAAGAAGATCGAACTGGCAGTGTAGTTGCTACCGAACATTCAATGTATTGTTCCAGTACCAAATTGTGGAATGTTGCGCAATCTAGGGGATTAACCAATGAAACCATAATCAACAAAACATTGTGGAATAAAAACTTCCGTAGTTGGTCGTTTAAGCAAACCGACTTACCCAATTCCACTATCGATGCCAAAACTATTTCCTTCGATTGGTGGGGTGACAAAGCTTATTCTGTCAGTTGGACTTATGATGCCAGTCAAAAACAATATCTACGTCAAAATGGAGGTGTCAACGCCATTGATTTTAATACTGGACAGCAAATTAATTCAAAAAATATAATCATTCAATGGACCAAAGAAACTCGGTCTATTGATGAACATGCCCACAATTTATATGCCATGATTGGTACTGGCAACGCAGTTTTGTTACAAAATGGCACTAAAACCAATATTACTTGGTCAAAGGCAAATCGCACTGCCCGAACAATTTTTAAGGACAAGTCGGGCAATGAAATAAATCTTGTCCCCGGTCGTACTTGGATTGAAATCTTGCCACTGGGCAACAAGGTTACATACGAAATATGAAAGTTGAAACCAGTCTCAATGCCATATTTACCTCTAGAACACGTGTCAAAATAATCAATATCTTGTTTACTTCTCCTCAAGAAATTTATTATGTTCGCCAACTGGTTCGTGAAACTGGCGAAGAAATAAATTCTGTTCGACGTGAATTGCTAAATTTAACTAAAGTAAATATAGTTTTACCCGAATCTAGGGGTAATCGATTGTATTATACCCCAAACCACAAACACCATCTTTATCCCACATTATTAGCCCTCGCCTACAAAAGCCTTCCATTTTGCGAATCACTTTCCAAATCCCAGCTGGTCATTGCTTCATATCTTTTTTTGTTGGGCACTAACGAAAATAAAGACAAAATTGATATAGTTGTTGTTGGTGACATTTCTACCAAAACTGTTGAAACTGCCATGAAATCCGAAGAAAATCGTCGTGGTTATGAAATAAATTATATGATTATGGACAAAGAAGAATTACATCTCCGCCAAAATAAACGCGATCCATTTTTGGTTGACTTCTTTCTTTCTGGTCCTGTTGTTATAATGGGTAGTCCCCAAATATTAAGTGATAATTAATGACACATATTCGTAAAGTTATCAAGACTGGTCATAGTCTGTGTGTTACCCTACCCACCAAGGTTATTCAAAGATTGGACATCAAAGAGGGTGATGTTGCCCAATACAAGGTAAAATATTCCAAAGGTACCATCACTTATGTTTTTACAGGACATCCTCGTCAATTGTCTTTTTCAATAAAATAAATGAATCAAAATAAAAAAAATCTTAATTTATTTTATACTTTATCAGGTCTTACCTTTATTTGTCTAATTTTAAATTTACCCATAAAACTTACGCTATTCAATCACACTTTTTATCGACCAGATTTTAATTTTAAGCTTGGCAGTTTACAAATCAAACCAAATACCGACTTAAAATATGGTCTTGATTTGGCGGGTGGTGCGTCTTTAATTTATAATGTTGACACTAGTAGCGCCAAGACAAGTGATCTCGCCTCTGCTCTCGAATCTTTAAAAATAAATATCGAACGGAGAATAAATTTATTTGGTGTTTCCGAGTCTAGTGTCAAATTAAACAAGCAAGGTCAAGACAACCGTTTAATTGTCGAATTGCCAGGGGTTACCAATATAAACGATGCCATTGATTTAATTGGCCAAACCGCTTCACTCAAATTTATGGGTATCGTTGAGCTCCCACCCGAAGCGACTGCCACCGCCACTTTTGATGACGTTTTTAAAGATACAGGTTTAAATGGCTCACATTTGGTCAAGGCTCTACCAGTTCCAAATCCAAACACTGGGGCTATGGAAGTTTCGCTTGAATTTAATCAAGAGGGTTCAAAATTATTTGAAAAGGCCACCAAAAATTATTTAAACAAAAGAATTGCTATTTTACTTGACGACCAAGTAATAACTTCACCTACAGTTTCATCAATTATACCTGATGGTAAGGCAGTTATTAATGGCAGTTTTGACATAAAATCAGCTAAGTCACTGTCCGCTCAATTAAATGCCGGCGCTCTGCCTTTATCAATTAAACTATTATCACAATCCCAAGTTGGCGCGTCTTTAGGTAAAGATTCAATTGACAAAGGGGTCCGTGCCGGGTTAGTTGGCCTTGGTCTTGTCGCTTTATTTATGGTTGGCAATTATGGATATTTAGGATTTATTTCTGTAATTTCACTTGCAATTTATAGTTTGTTGTCGATTACTATTTATCGACTTTTTTCAATTACACTTACTTTTCCCGGAATCGTAGGATTTATCTTGTCTATTGGTATGGCAGTTGATAGCAATATTTTAATTTTCGAGCGGATGAAAGAAGAAGTTAGGGCTGGCAAACCCTGGAACTTGGCCATGGAACTAGGGTTTGGTAAAGCTTGGGATTCTATTAAAGACGCCAATACTTGTACTATCATTACTGCCCTAATTTTATTTAATCCTTTCAATTGGCAGTTTTTAAATTCTTCTGGCATGCTTCGCGGTTTTGCTGTCACCCTATTACTCGGTATTTTAATTGGTATGTTTACCGGTGTCGTCGTTACTCGCAATCTATTACGTGTTTTAGCCTCTCGTAAAAAAATATGAATATCATGAAATTTCGTCCTCTATTTTTAATTATTTCTTTATCTTTAATTGCTACTTCAATTTTTTCGATAGTAAAATGGAATTTTTCCTTTTCAAAAGATTTTACCGGTGGTTCAACTTACGAATTAAAATTACCTAATACTAAGGACGATTCATCAATTAACAAAATATTTTCTGATAATAAAATCGATATTAGGTCTATTATAAAATCGGACAATATTTACACCGTAAAATTTGTCGATATTACTCAAGATCAAAAAATAAAATTCGATACCGAATTTAAAAAACTCGACAAAGATACAGAAATTTTACAATTTTCTAGCGTTGGTCCTAGTTTGGGTCAAGAGCTAATCCGTAAAACCATTTTTGCTATTCTATTATCCTCTTTCGCTCTGTTATCTTTTATCGGTTATCGATTTTCAGACTTATCTTTTGGAACAGGAGCCATATTGGCTATGTTTCACGATTCATTTATATTAATCGGTGTTTTTTCTCTATTTGGTCATTTTTTTGGAGCCCGACTGGATGCTCTTTTTGTCACCGCATTACTCACTACATTGTCGGCTTCAGTTCACGACACCGTGGTTACCTTTGATCGTATTCGTGAGCTACGACGCAAACATGCCTCCTTACCCTGGGTGCAGCTAGCCAATCAAGCAGTCTCAGAGGTCATCGTTCGTTCAATTAACAACTCAATGACCATTATCTTTATGTTACTCGCCCTAGTTCTCCTTGGCGGTTCTACCACTCGCTGGTTTGCCACCGCTCTTCTTGTCGGTGTCATCTCTGGTACCTATTCCTCCACCGCCGTTGCTATACCACTGGTTTTGTTATTTAAAAAGAAAAAATAACAAAGTACGTCATTGCGAAAAATTTTTCTTAAAATTTTGTGGCAATCTCATTGGGATTTAGTAAGCCTTTATTTTCTCTATTAAAACCCCTCTCTCGTTTAATTTCACATCTTTTTCCACTTCAGCAAATAATGCATCGAGAACTTCACCAACTTTTCGACTGGGTTTTATTTTTAATATTTCCATGACGTCCTTACCATCAACTTTTAAATCTTTGACGCAAAATGGTTGTGTCTGCACTTTTACTAATCTGTTTTTAAATAATTCCCAGCGCCAACTAGTTTCCTTGGCTCCACTTCCCAGCCTATCACCCCGACGCAAGGCAATCATTTCGTCCAAATAGGGGAATGTCACGTTTTTGATAAACCGGCGCACCGCACTATCGGTTTGCATTTCTGACACCGTAAACATGTGCCAACGCACCAAAATAAAAAGTTGCTGCAATTCTTCTTTTGATAATTTCAGTCGTTTGCCTATAGACAGGGCAATTCTACTACCTACTACCTCATGATTATGAAAAGTATTATTGTCCCCAATTTTTTTCATTACCACCGGTTTACCCACATCATGCAGTAATGCCGCCAATCGAGTTACGTGGTTTCGAGACGAGCAGTTATTAAGCGTTTCTAAACTATGTTTCCACACGTCATAAATATGATGGCCTCGTTGTGCCATCCCCACCCCTGCCAAAATTTCGGGCATAATCAATTCCAATATCCCGCTGTTTTTCAAAACTATTAAACCATCTCCAGGTTTATCAGTCGTTAATATTTTAAACAATTCATCACGAATTCTCTCCCAGGCGATGTTGTTAATTAATTTTGCATTTTTAACAATACTGGCAAATGTTTTTTCTTCGATTTGAAATTTAAGCTGTGACGCCAGTCGTACCGCTCTCATCATCCGCAATGCATCCTCACCAAATCTTTCGTCAGGACTCCCCACCGTTCGAATTAATCTGTTTTTAATATCTTCAAGTCCATTATTATAATCAATAATTCGTAATTCGTAATTCGTAATTTTTAATTCCAACGCGAGAGCGTTGATAGTAAAATCCCGTCTTTTTACATCTTCCTCCAAACTTTTTCCCCATATAACTTTGTCAGGATGTCGATTATCCTCATATCCTTTTTCACTACGATAAGTTGTAATCTCAAAAATTTCCCCACCTTTACCTATTATTCCTACTGTTCCAAACAAATTGTTATAATAACTGTTTTTAGGAAATAACTTCAAAATTTCTTCCGGCACTAAGTTGGTTGTTAAATCCCAATCTTTTACTTGTCTGTTCAAAAGCAAATCCCTCACCGCCCCTCCAACTATATAAATTTCTGCATCACCAAACTTCTTCATCAAATCAATAATTTTTTGTGGCAATTGCATTTTATTTATAAAAATCAAATATTGATGCAAAAACTAAAAAATTATTTATTAATATCTGAGAAATTGGTTTTGAATCACAAAATGTAATACACCCAACACTGGTAACTCTTCTTGAATACTCAACATTTCCACAACAACTTTCTTGAAAATGTCCTGGAGTTACGTTCATCCATAAAACAAAAGTTCCCAAAATAGTTAACAATAATAATAAAATTTTTTTCATTGATATATTTTACATCAAAAACCCCCTCTTTACTCAAAGAGGGGTAAAGGGGTGATTTTGTTTTTACACCCTATCAGGTCTTGGGAGGGCTTCTTTGACTACCATATTTCGTCCACCTTGATCGGTACCGTCAAGCGCCAGTGCAGCAGCAAGATCAGTATCATTTTTCATTGTCACAAAACCAAAACCACGAGAACGATTGTTTAGTTTATCAATTACAATGTTACAGTCTTCAACTTCACCAACAGTCGAAAATATTGCCTTAAGTTCGTCAGTTGTAACAGTATAATTTAAATTACCTACAAAAAGCTTTTTTGCCATTTTATTTAGAAAAATATTAATAACAATTCAGTATACAATAGGATATATATTTTAGTCAAAGTTGTGATTTATTTAAATTTAAAAATTAAACATTAAAAATTGATTAAAAATTAAAAATTTTAAATTATAAATTGTTTTCAATACATGGTCAAAGAAATTAATTTACTGTCTTTAAAAATAATTGATCAAAATTATTCGTCGTCTCAAATTGTCGACTTAATTTTAAAAAATCGCAAAATAAAAAATGTTAACGAATTTTTAAAGCCAGGTTTACCCCAAATAAAACTTAATTTAAAGCCTGCCTTAAATTTGATTAATAAAGCAATTAAAAATAACGAAAAAATCATTATTTATGGCGATTACGATGTCGATGGCATTACTGCCACCGCCATATTGTGGCAAGCAATTCATAAAATTTACCCCAATGTTACCCCATTTATACCTCATCGTGAAATTGATGGTTATGGTATTAAAGCCACCTCTTTTTTCCGATTTCAAGAGGAGAAAAATATCAAATTTGATTTGTTAATCACAGTTGACAATGGCATTGTGGCAGATAAAGAATTAAAAAAAATTAAAGATAAACAAGATATAAAAATAATAGTGACTGATCATCATATTGTGCCTGATTCTACAAGTAGGGACAAGGCATGCCTTGTCCCTACTGATTGTATTATTCATAACACCAAAATCTGTGGTTCTGCCATCTCTTATTTTCTCGCCAAAGAAATCGATAATAAGGCTGATTTGGGTCTGGCTGCCCTTGGTACTGTCGCCGATTGCTTGCCATTAGTTGGGGTAAATCGCTCGATTGTGATTTACGGTTTACAGCAATTAAATAAAAATCCATCACCTGGGATAAAAAAGTTAATTCAAATATCTGGTATAAAAAATGCTCTCTCAACTTATGATTTAGGTTTTATTTTAGGTCCACGAATCAATGCTGTCGGTCGACTATCCGATCCCACCGACGCTTTGCGTTTACTTTGTAGCCAAAATGAAAATCAAGCCACCAAATACGCCCAAGTTTTAAATAATTTTAACCAAGACCGACAATTAATCCAAAAAGAATCGTTTAATCGGGTGGAAAATCTGATATCTGACAAACTGAAATCTGATAAACTAGTTTTTGTTTCCGGTGATTATAATCCCGGTATTATTGGTTTAATTTCTGGACGTCTGACTGAAAAATACTATTTACCATCTATTGTAATTTCTGTTGATGGCGATATCGCCAAAGGTTCATGTCGCTCGATTCCCAAGCTAAACATTATTTCTGCTTTGCGAGAATACTCGGATTTATTTATCGATTTAGGTGGGCATAGTGGTGCTGCTGGATTTAGTATAAAGACCTCAAATATTTCAAAACTTAAAAAAACTATTATCAAATCGGTCAACTTAAAACTTAACAAAATCCATTTAACACCACATCTCGATGTCGATGCTCAAATGCAGTTAAACGCAATCAATATAAAAAATATAAAATCTCTTGAGTCTCTTGCTCCCTTTGGTATTGGTAATCCGCAACCTTTATTTTTTTTAAAAAATATAACTATCAATTCTATCCGCGCCATCGGCCAAAATAACGATCATTTAAAAATTAAAATCAATAATATTGACGCTATCGCTTTTAAAAAAGGCGACTTAGTTAACAAAATAAAATCAGGCGATACCATTGACATCGTCACCAGTCTTTCGTTAAACGAATGGAATAACACAACAACTCCTCAATTGATTGTGAAAGAAATCATAACAGTGTAAAATTCCTTCTATGTCCCGCACCCTAATCAATGATTGTCTAAACAAAATAGGTGAGAAAGTTATTCTAAACGGTTGGATTGCCAATATTCGTGACCATGGTCACATTGCCTTTATTGATCTTCGTGATTGGTCGGGGAATATCCAAGTTGTTACCAACGAAAAAATTGAATTTGGCAAAGAATGGGTCATGGAAATCGAAGGTGTCGTCAAAAAACGCGATGAAAAAGCAATCAATTTAAAAGTACCCACTGGTACCATTGAAATTGAAGCTACAAAAATTACTATTTTAAACAAATCAGATGTTCCACCATTTCCTCTTGATAGTGATGGTACCGAGTTGGAGGAAAATTTACGCCTAAAGTACCGTTATTTAGACTTACGTCGTAATCGTCTTGCCAACATCATCAAGAAAAAACACAAATATATTTTGGCTGTCCGCAATTGGATGGATCAAAATGGTTTTACCGAAGTAATCACCCCACTTTTAACCACCTCATCCCCTGAGGGAGCTCGTGATTTTCTAATTCCGTCTCGTATCCACAAAGGTAAATTTTTTGTTCTCCCTCAAGCTCCTCAACAATTTAAACAATTGCTAATGGTTTCGGGTGTTGATAAATATTTTCAAATCGCCCCTTGTGCTCGTGACGAAGATCCACGTGCTGATCGTCATGCTGGTGTTTTTTATCAAATTGATATCGAAATTAGTTTTCCTACAACTGACATTCTTTTTAGCGCTGCTGAAAAACTGATGCAAGATACTATCGCCACTGTTGCTCCTCAAAAAAAGATTGCTATTTTTCCTTTTCCTCGTATTACCCATACTGATGCCATTAATATATATGGTACAGACAAACCCGATATTCGTTTTGGTCTTGAGCTCCAAGATGTTACTGAATTATTAAAAAATAAAACTGATTTTAATGTTTTCAATAATGCTGATGTTATAAAATCAATAGTTGTTACCAGTGGAGGAAGTTTTAGTAAAACTCAAATTAAAAAATTGGAGGAATTAGCCAAAGAAAAAGGAGCCAGAGGTTTGGCCTATGCCAAGGTCACATCCAACAATCTAGATATTGGAATTTCTCGATTTTTGTCGCCAGATATTCAAAAATCATTAATCGAAAATTTAAAAGCCAAAGATGGAGATTTATTAATATTTGTTGCCGACAATATAAATATTGTCAACAAGTCTTTAGGACTTGTTAGAAATTATTTGGGTACTTTATTAAAATTAACCAATCCAAATGAATTGTCTTTTGTCTGGATTACTGGTTTTCCTTTTTACGAAATTAATGATGAGGGTAAGCTTGACTTTGGTCACAATCCATTTTCTATGCCCAAGGGTGGAGCTCAGAGTTTAGATGCAACAGACCCACTATCAATCGAATCACTTCAATATGATTTAGTTTTAAATGGTTATGAGTTAGCCTCTGGCTCGATTCGTAATCACGAGCCCGAAACCATGGTCAAAGCCTTCGAAAAAGTTGGCTACGGTCGTGAAGAAGTTATCAAAAAATTTGGGGGGTTATATAATGCCTTTCATTTCGGTGCTCCACCCCACGGTGGTTGGGCTATTGGTATTGACCGATTACTAATGATTTTACTTGATGAATCAAATATTCGTGATATTTACGTTTTCCCATTATCTTCAAACGGTGTTGATGTCCTTATGGGCGCCCCGGGCGATGTTGACCCTCAGCAACTCGATGATGTAGGTCTGTCAATCAAACCAGAAGTATTAAGAAAATTAAGTAATGAAAAAATCTAAAATCTTATTTCCACAAATAAATAAATTTACCTTTATTTATAAAAATATAATTATATTTGGATTGTTTTTTTTAATTAATTTTGTCATCTATCATTTTGGGAACAATACTATTTTTGCAAAAATACCCCAATCATCGGCATTTTTTACACCACCACCCACCCCAATTGTCAAAAATAAAATTGCCCCGATTTTGTCAACTCAAAATTATATAATTATTGATTTGGCCACGAACAATATATTGTTGGGCAATAAAATTAATGACCGCATATATCCCGCATCGACGACTAAATTAGCCACCGCTCTCACCGCTCTCAATTTATACCCCTTAGACGAAATTATCACTACCATTCCCTATACCGAAGGCAAGGTTATGGAGCTTACTGAAGGTGAAAAAGTAACTGTCCGAACCTTGGTTTCTGCTTTATTAGTCTATTCTGCCAACGATGCCGCCTTTAATTTGGCTAACCATTATGAAACTGGCACTGAGGGTTTTGTTAAACAGATGAATAATTTGATTAAAAAATATATTTTAAATAATACCAATTTTACTAATTTCGATGGAATACATAATGAAAATCATTATTCAACCATATACGATTTGTCGCAGTTAGCCCGTTTGGCTCTCACCAACCCGTTTATAGTCGAAACTGTAAAACAAAAAGAGATAAATTTATCTAATCTTTCAGGAGAAATAAAATATAGTTTAATATCAACCAACGAGCTTTTGGGGGTAGTTCCCGAGGTAGAAGGACTCAAAACAGGCTGGACACCCGAAGCCTCGGGTTGCTTTATTGGTGCTATCAATATTAACGGACACAAATTAACTACGGTAGTTGCTCAGTCGACTGACCGTTTCACTGATACCAAAAAACTCATCGACTGGGCTAAGGAAAACGTAACGTGGAATAATAAATAAAAAACAATTTCCAAATCTACAAGCTCCAAACAAATCACAACCAACAAATAACAAATTTTAAAATATTATTTGGAATTTTGAATTTGATTTCATTGAGTATATTTTTCTGTCACCGCCGGCACATATGCTACAAATTCACCATCACCCTCAAAAACATATACTGGTTGCAAAAATTGTACTAGGGTAATTGGTTCAAAATAAGCTAATCGCACTTTTCGTATTGTAACGGTACTGGCTGTCACATCTTTTGCCGGCCAATAATATCCTAATTTCATGTCGGCAAAAGCCACTTCTGGTGTTTTAATTGGATATGTTGACGGAGCACTGTCATCAATATTTACATATTTATAATTCACCTCAACAATTTTTTTGGCTGCTACCTCCGATCCTGATACTAAAACAGACACTGAAGATTTATCCAAACTATCGGACACTATTGGTTGGTTGTCATTCAGTTGTTTTCTAAAAAAATCAATTCGAATTATATTGGCATCGGTCAACCCCCCAACTTCACTTAATGTTCCGAATCCAATTTTCCATAAAGTAACTTTGCTGGTTCCTTCGTCTAAATCTTTGTACAACTTTCCTCCTGACGATAAAAATGCCTTAGCCAATGATATTGCCTCTTCCTTGTTGGGCAAGTTTTCAGGGTTTAACAATGTCTGATCCTTCAAATAATCGTAATTTAATTTAAAACTGTCAGCCAAAACATTCATTGTCAGTTTACGGCTCGAAAAATTATCTTCAAATTCATATATTCCCGTACTTATTTCGGTTGGCTGTGATTTAAAACCAAACAAATTAGCGGTTTTTTTCGCTTCCTCTAGTGCCCCAATTACACTTCTTGAACGATAAATAACGTAGACATTTGCTTGGTCCTTAAATTTTGGAAAGACATCATTTGATAATTCCAAATTAAAGGTTTTACTTTTATCAATTTCTTTGCTGGAAAATATTATTTTGGGCAATCTTCCAAAACGAAGTGTTGGCGCCACGTATGGCGGATGTGCCGTCAAATATGCCATCCATACCATTCCCCCAATCCAATATACAATCACCAGAGCCAATATTCCAAAGCCTCCATATTTAATTATTTTTCGACTTACATAAGCAGTATGTGTCAGTGTCGTCATACTTAATATTACACTAAATTGAGTGCGTCATTGCGAGAAATTTTTCATAAAATTTCGTGGCAATCTCGCTTCAAACAGTAAAGCGCTTCCTAAATTCCGCTGAGATTGCTTCGGATTACCTCGCAATGACGTGCTTCCGATGTTAGACTATCCTATGTCCTCAACTAAAACCATTCGCACCCGCATGGCCCCCAGTCCCACTGGTGATTTGCACATCGGTAGTTTACGTACTGCACTTTATGCCTATGCCTACGCCAAACAAAATAATGGTAAATTTATAATTCGTGTCGAAGACACCGATCAAAAAAGATTAGTCGAAGGTGCCATGCCTCGCACATTACAAATTTTCAAAGATTTTAATTTAGTTTACGATGAGGGACCAGACGTTGGAGGTCCATATGGTCCATATATTCAAACAGAGCGTTTAGAAATTTACAAAAAATATATTCAGGAATTATTGAATAAAAAATTGGCTTATTATTGTTTTTGTTCGCCAAAAAGATTAGACGAAATGCGTTTAGTTCAAAAAGCTGCCAAAAAGATTCCAAAATACGATCGTCAATGTCTAAAATTATCAGACAAAGAAATTCAAACAAAATTAAAAAATGGTGAAAAATATGTTATTCGATTAAAAGTTCCAGATAACCAAAATATCTCTTTTAATGATCAAATTCGTGGCAAAATAACTTTTAATACTAATGAAGTTGATGATCAAGTGTTAATAAAAAGCAATGGAATTCCCACTTATCATTTTGCTGTAGTGGTTGACGACCATTTGATGCAAATAACTCAAATCATGCGTGGTGAAGAGTGGATTTCTTCTACCCCCAAACAAGTTATTCTATACAACTATTTTGGTTGGGAAATGCCAGAATTTTGTCACTTGACTGTACTATTAGACCCGACCCACCCCGGTAAAATGAGTAAACGGTTTGGGTCAGTGATGGCACGGCAATTTTTAGATGACGGTTATCTTCCTGAAGCGTTACTTAACTTTTTAATGCTTTTAGGTTGGAATTCTGGAACGGAACAAGAGTTATACACACTCGAAGAATTCATCAAAGCATTTAATCTCGAACATTTGCATAAAAAGTCCCCAATTTTTGACCGCAAAAAACTAGATTATTTTAACGGTCTTTATATTCGTAAATTAAGTGATGAAAAATTTGGAGAATATTTTAAAAAATTTTTACCCGAAATTACCGACAATCAAATTAAAATCTTAACCCCAGTCTTAAAAGAGCGAATAGTTAAATTTTCTGATTTAAAAGAATCTCTTAAATTTTTGTTTGAAGATGTTAACTATGGCAAAGAATTATTATTAAAAAAGGGGACTGACCCAAAATCAGCAATTGACATGCTTACAAAAACAAAATCTTTACTTTCAGGACTTTCGACTTTCGACTTTCAGATTATTCAAACTGAAATATTAAATTTACTCAAAGAAAATAATTGGAATACAGGAGAATATTTTATGGTCTTCCGTGTCGCCATTTGTGGCAGTGCCTTTACCCCACCGGTGGTCGAATGTTTACCTGCTCTTGGGTTAAATAATACTTTACGCAAAATCGATGTGGCTCTTCACCATCTTTCTGACTGAATTTTCCCCCAACCCCGTTACTCCTCAAATGGAGTGGGTCGAGCTTTACAACGACAGTGAAAATAATATCGATGTTTCGGGATATTCTATTCGTGATTCAACTAATTATTTAACATCATCCCATCGCCAAATTTTATCTGGTACTACCCCACCCCAAAGTTATTTTGTAGCTTCTCTTGATAATCCTTTTATAAACAAAACAAGTAATGATACTGTAAATATCTATGATAAAAATAATAATTTAATCGATTCTCAATCCTCAAAATCAATACCAGTTGGACTATCATTTTCTCGCCAAACTAACGGTACTTGGTGTCCCACCGATCCTTCACCAAATTTACCCAATAATTTATGCAAAGAATCGTATTCGTTGCAAAATAGTCCTACTGCCATTCCCTATATTTCTCTAAAAATCACCAATCTTGATGCCGACAAAGAATTAATCGAAATTACCAATGACAACAATTTTACTGTCTCACTTTTTGATTGGCGAGTTCGTGACAATAGCGGTTCTGTTCGCAAATTATCCTGTCAAAATATAAACGCCAATAGTTCCTGCCAGTCTGCTTTTACTTCTGGGTATTTAAATAACGATACCGACAAATTAACCCTATTAGATCCACTCAAACGAGAAATTAGTGTTTATAGTTATGAAAATTTAAAACAAACAGTTACTAAACCAACCACTACCCCAAAACTAACTGTTACCCCAAAAAACAGTTCTCTATCGCCCCTGTCAAGGGGAGATGTTTTAGTTCCTACTAAAACAGAGGGGTTTGTTCGACAATCCACTGTCACCATAAATCAATCTTCCCCCATCCACAATTTATTGTCTATAATTTTAATGTTAATTGGTTCTGTTTTTATTCTATTTCCCTTAATTTTTCATGCCAAATTTAATAAAAAATAAATACATAAAATATTCACCTGTTATCATCTGGATGTCGTTTATATTTTTCCTGTCATCTGGTCAAACATCGGCCATAACTGGCACCAATGTAGAACGTTTTTTAATTTTAAAATCATTTCATTTGATTGAATATGCCATTTTGTTTATCTGTTTTAAAATTGCTGGTTATTCCTTAAAACAGTCATTACTTTTCTCTTATATTTATGCATTATCTGACGAGTTTCATCAATCTTTTGTTCCCGGACGCACTGGTCTTTTACGCGATACACTCATCGATTTATTTGGTTCAACTCTAGCCTATATCATTATCTTGTTGACACGTAATAAATATCACTCTAGGATGAAGTAATTAATTATTTATTTTTCAAATGAAAAGAATCATTTTAAGTGTTCTCGTCATCGCTATGGCTATTGGCATCACCACTGGTGCCGCCTTCGCTTTGTTTAGCCCGACTGCCACCGTCTCCGGTGTTACCTTCTCGACTGGAAATGCTAGTTTGTTAGTAAGTGGAACCGATTCCGGTTATACCGACAATTGGGGGACTATTCTCGATTTTACCAACATGTATCCCAGCGATACCGTATTTCAAACACAAAACATGTATTTAAGAAACGCCAGCACTTCTAATATTGCTCTAAATGTATTTATGAAATTAGCTTCAGCTGATACTTGGAACACTCCAGAAATTGACGCATTAGAATTTCAAGTTATTGATACCACTGACAATTACACTGATGGTTGGCACACTCTTCGTGACTGGAATACGACTGGTTACCCTATTACTAAAGTGGGTAATGCAATAGCAAATTTAACAAATCGACGTTTTACTGTAAATTCACGTTTACCAGCCATATATAATACTACTAAAGATTATATGGTTGGTCTTAAGCATGTTGCTACTAGTGAACTTGTTGAAAACGAAGTCTCCAGTAAAAGTGTTACAAATGTAAACTTTACCCTAACTGGTACTCAAAATTAATTTGAGCTTCTACAAAGCAGTCCGCCATTCGTGGACTGCTTTAGTAGGTGCTTAAAAAAATAATTGAAAACACTATTTTCATCGCTTTAATAATAATTCTCGGGATTTCGGTTTCACCCGCTTTGCCTTTCAAAAATATCCCCCGTACCTATGTTGTTGTTTCTGGCTCGATGGAACCAACTATTAAAACTGGTTCGATAGTCCTTACCAAACCAGTTAATCCCAAAGAAATAAAAGTTGGTGATATTGTCGCTTTTACCTCACCCTCGAACTCCAAAGATGTCATTTTACACCGTATTTTTGGCATAAAATCTGAATCACCCCTTCGTTTTTCTACCAAGGGTGATAATAACAATTCTCCCGATGCTTGGGACCTTATGGATGTCGGTATTTTGGGCAAACAAGTCTATGCCGTTCCCTATATTGGCCACATTGCTGCTTTTGTCCGAAAACCTCTAGGTTTTGGTCTCATCATTGTATTGCCAGCATTATTATTTATCATTTTTCAAATTTTAAATATCAAAAAATATATAAAAGAAGAAATAGATAAACAAGTTAAAAGCAAAACAATTCCCCTGATGTTTTTCTTTTTATCAATGTTTTCAGTTTCATCACTTTTTTTCACCACTTTTGCCCTCGCGAAATTGACTAGTACTGCCACTGTTTCTGGTACCATTTTTTCCACCAAAGACTTTGCCCCACCAGTAACAATTCTCGATAGTATTCCACCAAACACTAATACCAGCCCTTTAACTATTACCTATACTTCAGACGATTCAGACATTGATCATGTCGATTTGTGTTATTACTTTAACGATGGAATTGTTGAAAATTGTTCCCCTAATTTTGATTTTAATTTTCCCAAGGGTCAAGGGACATATTATTTTTTCACTCGCGCTACTGATATGGCTGGAAATATTGAAGACCCAGATATTGATCCCACCAATGCCA
>MNZO01000027.1 GCA_001873665.1 Candidatus Shapirobacteria bacterium CG2_30_35_20
CAAGAAACAAGCAAATTACAATTACCAATTACAAAAATTACAAACAGTTTGGTTATTGAAATTTGAGATATTTGGAAATTGTTTGGAATACTTGGTTATTGTTTCTTGAAATTTAAATTATTAAAAATAATATGATTAAAAAAACTAAAACCATTAAATCTTATTCCTATATCAAAGTCCCCCTACCAGCCATTATTTTTACAGCCATATTATTAACTGGTTTATCTTTTTATTCTGGACTTTCTTTTGCCAAATCAAAATCAATTGCCACCCCAGCTCTCGACAGTAAAATTATTTTTGCTCCCCAAAAACAAGACAAATCAGAACTCAAGTTCTTTGTCATGAGTTTTTGTCCCTATGGCAATCAAATGGAAGATATTTTGCGTCCAGTGTTTGATTTATTGGGTAATAAAGTTAATCTTGTTCCTCATTATATTTTTGACAAAATTGATAACATTGACACCTATTGTTCCAGCCGTTCTGGAGATATCAACCAATGTTCCACTTACGTTCAAAACAAATATTTTCCCGATATCACCACCTGCAAGAAAACTATCAGTGAAAATTTAGCCAAATGTAAGGACGAAAAAGCCTACATCAAAGCTCCCTCTGGAGCCATGTATGCCTCCCTTCACGGCCGTCAAGAAGCTACTCAAAACATTCGGGAAATGTGTGTCTGGAACATAATTGGTGATAATAAAAAACAATGGTGGGATTTTGTGGGAGCTGTCAACAAAGGTTGTACCGCTACCAATGCCGATTCTTGTTGGGAAAACCAAGCCAAACAAGTAGGTTTGGATACGGCTGCCATTACTGACTGTTTTAACAAAGAGGGGATTAACTTAATCGAAAAAGAATTAGAATTAACCAAAAAATTTAATGTTTCTGGCTCTCCCACCGTTTTAATAAACGACCAAGCCTTCCCTCCTGAAACTGCCTACACCCAAGATGGCAAAGGTACCCTAAAGATTGGCAAAAAAGTTGCCACCCAAGATCGTTATCGTCTGCCCAACGTTCTCAAGGAAGCTGTTTGTGTTGGCTCAAAATCAAACATCAAAGAATGTAACACTACTATTCCCGATCCAGCTGGCACCGCCCCCGCCGTCGGTGGATGTTAGTTTAATACGTCATTGCGAAAAATTTTTCTTAAAATTTTGTGGCAATCTCGTTGAAATCAAGTAAGCGCTTTCTAAATTCCATCGAGATTGCTTCGTCACTATTGCATATTTGTTCCTCGCAATGACGTATGGCATAATGTTAAAATATACCCATGAATCTGGAAAAAATCAAACTAAATTCCCATCAATTACGTTCGAGCAATAAATCATTTGCCAAAAAATATAACAATAAAACAAAACACAATCCCATTGTTTTAGTTTTAGACAACGTTTTGGATACCTACAACATCGGTTCTTTTTTTAGACTTGCTGATGCCCTAAACGTAGAAAAAATATGCCTCTGTGGTCCAGTCGTCACTCCACCCAATTTAAAAATTCATCGCGCTTCAATTGGAACTTGGAAATGGGTAACTTGGGAACATTATTACCACACTGCCGACTGTCTTTTAAAATTAAAAAATGAAGGTTATCAAATAATTGCCTGTGAACAGACAAAAAATAGTGTTTTATATAATAAAGCAAAATATAAATTTCCTCTCGCCATTGTCGCCGGGTCAGAAATGAACGGGGTAGGGGAGTCAAGCCTAAAATTATGTGATCAAGTCGTCGAAATCCCTATGTTTGGCATCAACAAATCACTCAATGTTTTAGTGGCAACATCCATCATTTCTTTTAACACAATTTCCCAACAAAACTACCAATAAAATACCCCATCTTTCCATATCTTTTGCTTATTGTAAAGCTATTTTTAACTGATACAATTAATTTATCTCTATAGTTTCGATTTTTACTAAAGTGCCAAAGCGCTATCGGACTACAGCACCAAACATGCCTGATACTCAAAAATATACTGGTAAACAAATAGTCGTCCTCGAAGGACTCGAACCTGTCCGCAAACGACCGGCCATGTACATCGGTTCAACTGATACCCGTGGTCTCCATCATTGTTTATGGGAAGTAATTGACAATGGTATTGATGAAGCCCTAGGAGGTTTTGCCAAAAACATTTGGGTGGGCATAAACAAAGATGGTTCGGCCACTGTTGCCGATGACGGACGGGGAATTCCTATCGACATCATGCCAAAATACGGCAAACCTGCCGTCGAAGTTATTATGACTACCCTTCACTCGGGCGGTAAATTTGAGGGTGATGCCTACAAAGTTTCTGGTGGTCTCCATGGTGTTGGTACTACCTGTGTTAACGCACTATCTGTTAATTACCAAATCGAAGTTCGCCGTGATAATAAATTTAATTATATCGATTTTACCCGAGGTGTTACCAAAACAAAATTAACGGTTATCCCTGAATCAAAAAACCAACACTTAAAAAGCATTCTTCTCTCATCTATTAATGGTACCACCGTTACCTTTTATCCTGATCCAGAAATTTTTAAAGAAACCCTCGAATTTGACGACAAAACAATTATCCGATCACTCAAAGATCACGCCTATCTTACCTCCAAAGTATATATTCACTTTTATGACGAACGCAATAACACCGAACACCACTACTATTTTGAAGGTGGTATTTTGTCCCTTCTTTCCGAGTTAAACAAAGGTAAGATGGTTTTGCACCCCCCTATTTATATCCATCAAAATCAGGCAGATGTTGATATTGAGGTTGCCATCCAGTACAACGATACCTTTGCCGAAAACACCCCCTCTTTTGTCAATATTATCAATACTCACGAAGGTGGCACTCATCTTTCTGGTTTCAAATCAGCTCTTACCAAATCAATCAAAGATTATGCCGAACGCAAAGAAATGATAAAAAATAAAAATGATGTCATTTCCGGTGACGATGTTCGTGAAGGCCTAACCGCTATAATTTCTCTAAAAATGGGCAGTAAGGATCTCCAATTTGAAGGACAAACCAAGGGCAAATTAGGTAATTCCGAAGTCCAGCCTATTGTTGCCAAAATGGTTCGCGAAGGTTTAGATATTTATTTTGAGGAACATCCCGATGTCGCCAAAACTATTATCAATAAAGCCCTTCTTACCATTCAAATTCGCAAAGCCGCCAAAGCCGCCAAAGACGCCATTATGCGTAAAGGCGCCTTTGATTCACTAGGGTTACCAGGAAAATTAGCTGACTGTCAATCCAAACACCCCGAAGAATGTGAAATCTATATTGTAGAGGGGGACTCGGCTGGTGGTAGTGCCAAACAAGGGAGAGACCGTAAATTTCAAGCCATTTTACCTTTATGGGGCAAAGCCCTCAATACCGAAGGTATACGTTTGGATAAAATAGTCGGTAGTGACAAATTAAAAGATCTAATTATTGCCCTAGGTATGGGTATAGGTGATACTTTTGACATAACTAAATGTCGTTATCACCGCATTATTTTAATGGCCGATGCCGACGTTGACGGTGCCCACATTTCCACTCTTTTACTAACTTTCATGTTCCGCCATTTACCAGGGCTTATTGAACATGGTTACGTCTACATTGCCATGCCACCACTTTATCGTCTAAGAGTCGGTAAAAAAATTGATTATGTCTATACCGATGAAGAAAAAGAAAATTATCTTAATAAATTAAAAAGCGAAAAAGTCGAAATCCAACGATATAAAGGCTTGGGTGAAATGAATCCTACCCAACTGTGGGACACTACTATGAACCCCGCCACTCGTTTACTTAAAAAAGTTTCTATAGTTGATGCCCAACGCGCCGACGAAATTTTCCGTATTTTAATGTCCGAAGACGTCCCCCCTCGCAAAAAATTTATTGTCACCCACGCCCATTTAGCCACATTGGATATATAAAATGAATAATAATATTTTAAAAAAAATTGTAATATTTATTTCCTCAATTTTGATTTTTAAATTCACAGTCGAAAATATCTTGGGGGGACAGCGGTTTCCATTCTTGTTTATTTCCAATATAGGAGATCCAGGATTTTGTCTAACCTGTCGTCACTTTTCCAGTAGTTTTTACCTTACCTCTTTTTTCACCATCAACTGTCTTTACTATTTTATCAATTTATTTGTCATCTTAAACAATAAAATAAAGGCTTCTGTCTTACTTTTTATAATTTTAATCATCGCCAGTATTTTTACCTACTTCCTAAACGAGAACTTTTACAGATATATAAATACAAACGACTACTGGTTACTTAAATAAACTTATGTCACAAGATACAACAAAAAACTTAATAATTATTTTAAATAAAGCAGGGGATTAATAAAAAAATGTCCCCCCGATTACTCGGAGGGCGTGATTAAAACAATTATACAACAAATAATGTTAAAAATTACAAATAAAACTTATATTTTTATTGACTCAGCCAATCTAATTTTTGGTGCAAAAGCAACAGGCAAATGGAAAGTAGATTTTAATAAGTTATTCAACTATCTTAAGGATAAATATCAAACTAAAAAAATATTTTATTACACTGGTTTCAAACCAAAGTCATCTGACATACAAAAAATCGAAAAACTAAAGTCAATTGGATATGTTGTAAAATCAAAACCTTTAAAGTTTATTAAGCAAAAATCAGTCACTCAAAAAAATCAGTGTCCAAAATGCAAACATGATTGGACTAAAATTACTACCAAGCCTCCACTAGTAAAAGCTAATTGTGATGTAGATTTAACTCTAGACGTATTGAAATATCAATCTTTATTTGATCAAATTGTAGTCTTATCTGGAGACGGTGATTTTTTAATTTTATATCAATATCTTGAATCTATAGGCAAGAAAGTCAAAATAATTTCTGAAAGCAAATTAACAGCAAAATCAATTAGAATTCACTTTGGACAAACATTTACAGATCTATTATCAATTAAAAAGCAGATAGAAATAAAATGAGGTACACCCAATTAAGTATGTACCTCGAGTTATTAATTACATTATAACAAATTTAAAAACTTAGTCAATATATAAAATATGCCTACAGACACAACTAAAAATACAGTCGTCGAAAATGACAAAATATTTATCAATAATCAAGGTAAAATTCTTGATGTCGATATTGTCAACGAAATGGAAAAGTCATATCTTGACTACTCCATGTCTGTCATCGTCTCCCGCGCCCTACCCGATGTCCGTGATGGCTTAAAACCTGTTCACCGTCGTATCATTTACGCCATGAATCAAATGGGGCTGTCTGTCACTGGTAAAAATGTAAAATCTGCCGCCGTTGTTGGTGATGTAATGAAATCCTACCATCCTCACGGTGATTCCAGTATCTACATGGCCCTCGTCCGTATGGCCCAAGATTTTTCTATGCGCTATATGTTAGTCAATGGTCAGGGAAATTTTGGTTCCATTGATGGTGATCCTCCCGCTGCTATGCGTTATACCGAAGTCAAGATGGCCAAGATGACCCCAGAAATGATTACCGATATTAACAAAGATACAGTGGAAATGATGGACAATTATGATGGTTCAACCAAAGAACCAACAGTTTTACCTGTACGTGTTCCCAATCTACTATTAAATGGTGCCGAAGGTATTGCCGTCGGCATGGCCACTCGAATTCCACCTCACAATTTAAGAGAACTTTGTTCTGGCCTAAATTTAATGCTTGATACCGCCACCTTAGAAAAAGTGGAAGATTTAACCGATTGTAAGGAAATTCCCGATAGCCAACTAACTACCCAAGAATTTATTTTCAAACCCATCAGACTTTTAGAGCGCACTCATTTTACTTTTGAATCAAATACCACTATTGATGAATTGGTCAAGATAATTACTGGTCCTGATTTTCCCACATATGGCGAAATCTATGGTAAAATCGGCATTATAGAAATGTACTCCACTGGTCGTGGCAAATTTATCATTAGAGGTAAAACCAATATTGAAGAAACCAAATCAGGTAAAATCCGCATAATTATCACCGAGCTCCCCTACCAAGTCAATAAATCTGAATTTGTCCAAAAGATAGCCCAGTTAGCCCGGGATAAAAAAATTATTGGTATCAGTGATCTCCGTGATGAGTCCGACCGCCACGGTATCCGAGTTGTGGTTGAACTTAAAAAAATCAGCAAACCCAAAAGTATTTTAAATAAAATTTATAAATATACTGCCCTTCAATCATCATATTCGGCCAATCTTTTGGCATTAGTTAATGGCGTTCCTCAGACTTTAAATCTACGGCAAATATTGCTTTTATTCTTAAGACATCGCGAAACCATTATCAGAAGACGCACCATTTTTGACCTCAAATCCAATTATATGCGTTCACATATTTTAGAAGGCTTAAAAATTGCTCTCGACAATCTCGACGAAGTCATTAAAACCATTCGCGCCTCAGCTACCGCCGAAGAGGCTAAAATCAATTTAATGGCCAAATTTAAGTTTACCGATCTCCAAGCCAACGCTATTTTGGAAATGCAACTTCGACGTCTGGCTGCCCTTGAACGCCAAAAAATCGAAGATGAGTTTACTGAAGTTCAAAAAGTTATTACCGATCTTACGGCAATTATTACAGTTCCTAAAAAAATGGTAAGTGTAATCAAAGCCGAAAATCAAGAAATTATCGAAAAATTTGGTGATCCCCGACGTACCAAAATATTTGTCAAAAGTCTCGATCAATTTTCCGAAGAAGACCTAATCCCCAATGAACCAACTTTAGTCACCATTACCCGCAGTGGTTACATCAAGCGCTTACCCCAAGATACCTATCGTTCACAACAACGTGGTGGTATCGGGATTTCTGGCATGTCAACCAAAATAGAAGACGAAGTTGAAAATATGTTTTTTGTCAACACTCACGACGAACTATTATTTTTTACCAACAAAGGTCGAAGCTTTAAAACCAAGGTTTGGGATGTGCCCGAATCCAGTCGTCAATCAAAAGGCCAAGCCATTATTAATTTAATCAACATTGTTGCTGGTGAAACTGTCCAAGCAATTTTACCCCTACGTAAAGAAAATCAAGATAAATTTATAATTTTAGCCACCAAGATGGGAGTAATTAAAAAAACAGCCATCGAAAAATTTGCCAATGTTCGACTCTCAGGTTTAGCCTCTATTAAATTAGACGAAAAAGACCAACTTGTCTGGGCAAAAACTACTTCCGGTAACGATCAAATATTTTTAGTTTCTCGCCACGGCAAATGTATTCGCTTTAACGAAACCGACACTCGACCCATGGGTCGTCACACCCGAGGCGTCAAAGGCATAACTCTAAAAACCGGTGATGAACTAGTCTCTATGGATGTTCTCCCGCCACGTCAACCAAATTCTTATCGACATTTATTGGTAATTGCCGACAATGGTGTCGGCAAACGATCTGATGCTTACCTCTACCCCCTCCAAAAACGTGGTGGACTAGGTGTTAAAGCTTCCAATCTCTCAACCAAAACAGGATTTATTGCCGTAGCGTCAGTCGTTTCTCAAGCTGATAACGAAGTTATTATAATCTCTCGCAAGGCCATCACGATAAAATTGCCACTCAAAGATATTCCTATACTTTCTCGTAATACTAGGGGGGTTATTCTGATGAGACTCAAGACAACAGAAGATAAGGTCAATGCCATGACTATTCTCGCCATACCAGAGATAGAAAATAATATAGGACAAGACAAAAAATAATTATAGGTTATACTTATAATCTACCTTAGCAGTCAGGGGAGGGGAGTGACAGTCAGGTTCAGAATTTCAATTCTACCCTATTTTAGGTATAAATTAATGTATTCTATTGCCACTGTGAAATTTGTCGTGTACTTCCCGCAATCTCGAATCAGTAATATGAGTATAGATTTGAGTTGTGGCAATATTGGCATGACCCAATAATTCCTGGACCGATCGTAAATCAGCACCTGCTCGTAAAAGGTCGGTTGCCATCGAGTGTCGAAGTGTATGTGGTGTTGCATCTACGGGCAATTTTGCTAAACGTGTATATTTTTTTACTAAATACTGAACAGCTCTAGCAGTTAATCTAGATTTATTTTCATCATAAATAATACTGTTTCGTTTTAAATAATTAATAAATAACGGTTTTACCTTATCTATCCGACTTTTTAAATACCTATCAACATATGATGCCGCGTCCTTAGAAATAAAGACAATTCGAGCGTGACCACCTTTACCAATTATTCCAAATTCTCTTGTTTTTAAATCTATCTGATCTCGATTTAAAGCTACCAATTCTGATACACGCAAACCTGTCGAAAATAATAATTCCAAGATTGTTCGATCTCGCAATCCTATGGGTGTAGATAATAATGGTTGGTTTAATAATCTAGTAACCTGCTCGTTATTTAAAAATTTCAACGAATGTTCTTTATTCCTAGGTACTTCAATTTTTTCCGGAGCCATAGCCATAAAATCGTTTTTTATTGCCCATTTTAGAAATGATCTAAGTACTATTACATAATAACCTTGCGTTACACTCTTTAGATCTCCATGTAACCCCGGCTGTCTTGCCAGATAAATTCTAAATTTGCGTATAGTTTCTAAATTTACATCTGACAATTTAGGATTTTCAATCTTTTGTATATTAACCAAATAATCAACCAGCCGGACAAGGTAATGTCGATATTTAATAACAGTCAATCTTGAACAATTTCTTTCAACTTCCAAATATTCAATAAATCTTGTTACCAAGGACAATAAATCAAAAACCATAGTTAATATTACCATGCTAAAAGCAAAATCATCAATTCTAGAGCCTCTAGTGAAGCCTATTATAAATAGTACCTATCTTTCCAAACTATTTAATAATAGGGGAGTCAATTATTAATTTTATGCCTAACTACTAATCCTAAAAGACCAGTTATAAACTAGGGGAATAACGCCTTTATTTAAATTGTTATAAATCAAATATTCTTATTAAAAATTAAAAATTACGAATTAAAAATTATATTGTGATTTTAGTAGCTCCCCCAGTCTCTCTGATTAACATACTTCGTGAAAGATACATTCTACGAAGTAGAATATTTGCCATCTATAACCACCAGAGGACATAACCCTATACCCCCACCACCACTGGCGGGAATATAAAAATTATTAATTGCTTTTACTAATAATATATATCACCCACTCAAGCCACCACTCCTCTACACAAAGACTGCTGATCTACTTATCCACAAGACTATATCATACTATATCGTGAAAAAGTCCTATAATATTGTGAAATTATAGGCTACTACTCCCCTAGCCCCAAGTATTAGTTAAAATTATAGCTACAGTTACAGCAATTCCAATTAATCCATAATTTATTAAAACCGATTTAAATAAACGTTCTTTAATATCCGCCTGAAACAAACCAGATAAAATATAGATGGCACAAACCAAATAAATCGACCCCTTAAACACTCCTACTGGCCAAAAAGAAAAAGCTAATCCGAGCTCCCCCATCATAAACCCCGCCACCGTCGCATATATCCATTTACCTTTTCCTACCCCATCATCGGGCAATTCAATCGCAATTGCCCAAAATTGATATAAAAATAAAATAACCGACAACAATCCTACCCCAAAAAAGTTAATATAAAATGGCCATTTAAAAGATAATATGCTATTAAACACAAAAAAACTGGAAAATAAGGTAAAAATTAAACTTGTTGTATATGCCGCCCGATACATCGGAACAGTTTTAAATCCTATCACCACCAAAAACACGTTTTCCAATAGAAACATCGTATATATCATTAATCCAAATATTACCGACAAAAATATCATATAAAACTGATTTAATGACAACAATGCACAAAACAATGAATACCCCAAAGAAAAAATCAGTGGCAAAATAATCACCATTAATTTCTGATCTATATTATTTTCAAAAATAACCCCCAGACCAAACCAAAAACAAAACACCACTAAACCGATTTCCAAAGCTAAGCCATAATATCGCGAATCTACCGGCAACCACAAATACATATAAAAACCAAACACCGACAACAAAGTTGAAATGAAATATCGCCAGCGTTTTGACATTAAAATTTAAAACCTGAATAAACATTAACCACATCATCATGTTCTTCTAATGCATCTATCAAATCCATTACTTTTGACACTTCATCTTCAGAATTTAATTTAGTTGGTTGCTTGCACCTCATAACGATCTCACCCGAAATTATTTCCACTCCCATTTCCTTTAATTTATTTCCCAATTTAGTCAAATTTTCCACCCCACAAGAGACAATCTTATCTTCAATATCCAACAACCCAAAATCAATTAAATTAAGTAGTTCATCATCAGTCAAATCTCGACTTATTTCAATTTCACCCAATCTATCAAACAAATAATCCACACTTCCCTCACCACCAAGAGAGCCACCAATATCTCTAAACAGTAATTTGATCTCCCCTAAAGTTCTATTTTTATTATCTGTCTCCACCTCAATTACCAGTGGCACCAAAAAAGGTCCATAACCCTCAAACCGGCAGTATAACAAATTAACCTTTCTTGTCTCATAACGATTTTGTAATCGCTCAATATTTTCCCTCGGCATATTAACTTCTTTTGCTTGATCAATAGCAGTTTTGAGCGCCACTCCCCCACCAGAACGTAACGCCGTCATAATATTTTTCGACGCCCGAGTAAACACTTCACTCCTTTTTTTATCAACTGCTCCCTTACGATTTTTAATATTTGACCATTTAGAATGACCTGACATATGTTTGACTATATTTTATCATTTCCTCAATGTCCGTACCTAAAATCAATTCAACACCCCCTTCTCGATTAACCATCTTACAGCCTAAAATTTTAGTCAAAAAGTTAATTATTTCAAAAGTATTATTCTTTTTTGCCAAATTAAAATCGACATATAATCTTGATTCTTTTTCCTTCTCGGCCGTTTGTACCGAAGTCACCATCAATCCCCACCAATCTAATCTATCAGCCATCATATTTCCTAATCCATTTTTGCCTGTTGCATTAACCACATTTATCTTTATATCAGCACCTACTATTTGGCTACTAGACATATCTCGAGGCATAATTTCTCTCAAATTATTTATTTTCAATGTTTCATTTTTCCACAGCCATTGATCTGATGACAACCTAAATCGAAACCAACCTATCGGCCCCAAGATTGACCAAAGTGACCGATTATCACTCCAACTATTCTGAAAACTTATAACCTGAGGCCAAAATCCAAAGTTATAAAAAGCCGTTCTTTGGGCAAGTTTTACATCATTTTTTACAATCAAACCTAGTCGACTGGCCGGGTACCAACCCATTCCGTTTGGTATCCACAAATCCATGTTCGCGATTACATAACTATTTACCATCCCTCTCTCTGGTGAGATATTTATCATCTCTACTTTTTCCCCATCTATCGAAAAAATCAAAAAATCCTCCCCCTGCCACGAAAATTTATTTAACAAAAACACTCCACCAACCATCAATCCCAAAACAATTAGTTTTATTTTGTAATTCGTAATTCGTAATTTTTAATTTTTAATTGTTTTATATCCCATTAATTTTAAAGTATTTTTCAAATCAATGTCCGGCTCAGATTTATAAACCACCCCTTTTCCCTCCATATCAATAAACGAAATTTCACACGAATGTAAAAATGGGCGAGTCAATTTTCCTACCATTTTACCCCCATATATCCTATCTGAAACCAAAGGCCAACCCAAGTATGCAAAGTGTACTCTAATTTGATGAGTTCGACCAGTCTTTAGGTCTATTTTTACCAACGAAAACTTCTTACTCTCATAATTTATTGAGGCAATCCTTTCAAACAAAGTTAAAGCATTTTTACCCTCAATCCTAACCCCAAATTTTCCAAAAATATGACCATTTCTACCAATTGGCATATTAATACTCCCCCAAAAACTCGCTTCTCCACAAACCATAGCTATATATTTTTTATGAATTTTTCTCGTTTTAAATAAACCTAAAAAATAATCTAAATATTCTTCAGTTTTAGCCACTAAAACTAAACCCGACGTTCCCTTATCTAAACGATGAGCAATTCCCTGTCGCCTCAATCCCTTATCTCCATATTTCTCCCTTATCCAATCCTCCAAATAAATTAAGTTGGAAATTGTTTTTTGTTTCTTTGAATTTGTTTGGAAATTGTTTTTTGGAAATTGGAAATTTTCCCGTGTCGTCACCATCCCCGCCGGCTTATTAACAACCAAATAATTTTTATCCTCAAAAATTATTTGAACTTCTTCCATACCACTATTATTCCACCTATTAATATTAAATAATCATTTATATTATTATAAATATTTGTAAACGGTATTTTCCAGTAATCATTAACGCCTCCAAATACCACCCTTTCCACCAAATTTAATATACCTCCCAATATTATTAACAACCATCCTCTGTTCTTATCATGTTTCCAAATCAAATATATTAGTATTAATAAAACAAAAGATAAAATATTCAATCCCCCAAAATTTATACCCAAACTCGCCCCATTATTCCTCATTTTTTTCACACATTAGGCACAAAGTTGTTTCTGGTTTTATCGCCAATCGATCAGTATCAATTGATTTTTTACATTTTTCACAAATTCCATATTTACCAATTTTTATTCTCGTTAAAGCCTTTCTTAGTTCAACTATTTGTCGTTTAACAAATCCCGCCTTAACTTCGCTTTCAAAATGACCCACTTGTTCATCCAAATCTTCCTCAAATGAATTATCTCGCGTTCTTTGTTCATCTGAAAATGGATCTGATTCTTTTATCTTTTTTTGCCAAAATTTCAGTTCCATTAACCGTCTCTCTAAATACAGTCTAATTGGACTAATAAATTTATTTGGAATTTCGTTCATTGCCAAGCATAACTAATCTGACCCCCGAAAGCAAGGTCATGATTAAATAGAAATAATTATTAAAAACAAATGCTAAACCAACAAAAAATACCATATTTGTCAACAAAAACAAAAATCCTTTTTTACCACTTTTATACCACCACAATGATCGATATCGACTCTTTAATACCCATCCTACCACCAAAACAATCAATAATAATATTATCAATTTCCCTTGAAAAGTTAATCCAAAATAAATCAAATTTATCCAAGCCAAATTTATCAAACTGTCTTCCCCAAAGGCAAAAAACTTCCATTCTCTATCCTTCGTAATTAACCAAGCCAGTAAAAGCCACAAAATATATCCCCCCAATACATTTACCTGATTCATTTTCCAAAACTCTAACCATAATTTTGGTTGATCATAGACAAAAGCAATTCGACTACCAATTAAATAAACTAAAAGTGACACCCATCCAAAAGCAATCATGTCTTCTTCCTTATAATTCTCCCTCATCGTCCGCCAACACAAATAGAGGTATACCAAACATCCCACTACTCCAATTATTATTTGTAGAGTGTAATTCGTAATTCGTAATTCGTAATTTTTAATTTTTTCTGTGCCGAAGGAGGGAATCGAACCCACACAGTATTGCTACTACACGATTTTGAGTCGTGCGCGTCTACCAGTTCCGCCACATCGGCAAGTAAACTATTATCTCAAAAAAACCACATCATTGCGAGGAGTTTCTTGCCGACGAAGCAATCTTATTGAAATTAGCACAGCCTAATGTTATTTCTTCAATAATTTATTTAACTTTTTATCAAAACTAAACAACTCAATATTTTCATATTTATTTAATGCCAATAAATAGCTATCAACAAAATGATTCCCCCACTCATACCATTCCCACATTCCCAACAATGCCTTGCCATGTTCTAAATTAAAACAAGGTTGAATTAAAAAACTCTGCAAATAGCTTGAAATCTCAATTTCCGACTTATGATAAATTGTATCCAATACATACGAAACTTCCGCTACAACTACGGGCAAAATTATCAATTTTACTTCTTTCTTTTCTGCTCGTAAAAATAACGCCTTTACCTCAACTAACTGTGATTCTACATCACCAATTAAGTATCTGGTAATAATATTTGTATCTAAAGCAATATTTTTTAAAATTCTCTTGCCCATGTTTTTTCAAATTGGATACTAGCTTGTCTTAGTTGCTCATCGGTAGCTTTAATATCTGATTTCATCGCCCCAGCCAAATCCCAAATACTAACAACTGGTTTAATAATAAATTTTTCATCCACAAAACTAACAACCATATTTTTTGGCCTGTTTTTACCTAATTTTTTTACCATATACCTTGGCAAAGTTATTTGATTTTGCGAAGTTAAACTAACAATTTGTGATTCCATATTCATTACTTTATACTCATTCCATTACTTTGTCAACAGTCCATTACTTTTATACTTACCCATTCTTCTCCACATCAAAAAAGCTAACTTGTTTGCCATTGAAATACAAATTAAATTGTCCCGTTGGACCGTTACGATGTTTTTCAATCGAACAAGACACCATTTCCCTAATTTCCTCATCCTCACGATACAAAAACATCACCACATCGGCATCTTGCTCTATACTCCCCGACTCACGCAAATCCGACAACCTCGGTTTGCCCCCTCTTGCCTCCATTTGTCGATTTAACTGAGCACAAGCCAACACCGGAATTTTTAGTTCCCTGGCTAAATTTTTTAATCCCTGAGAAATTTCTGACACCTCTTGTACCCTATTTTCTCTATTTATCCCATGCATCAACTGCAAATAGTCGACAATTATAAATTTAATCCCTTTATCAATTTGCAATCGTCGAGCTTTAGTTCGCAGCTCTGTTACCGTCAACCCCGGCGTATCATCAATGTACAAAGGCGCCTCAGCTAACACTCCCATCGCCTCTGACAGTGACGAAAAATCATCATCCGACAATTGTCCCGTCTTTATTTTCCACGCATCAATTAAGCCCTGGCGAACCAATAAACGATCCGCTAACTCCTCTCGACTCATTTCCAGTGAAAATATACAGGTAGGTAATTTCATTTCCACCGCCACATACCTCGCCACATTTAAAACAAAAGCTGTTTTACCAACCCCAGGCCTAGCCGCCAAAATCAATAAATTACTATCCTGCATCCCCGCCAACATATTATCTAAAGATGAAAACCCTGAGGCCAAACCCCGCAGTCCACTCCCCCGTTTTTGCAATTCATCCAATCGGTCAAACGAAGCTGTCAAAATTTCTTTAAGAGAAATCGGAATCGATTTTAAATGTTTTTGTGACAGTGAAAAAATTTCTTGCTCCGCCATATCCAGCAATTCCTCGGCTTTAAGTCCTTCGTCAAAAGCCTTATCCGTAATTCGACCAGCCACCGAGATCAATTCTCGTTTTGCAGAAAGAGCCCTAATCATCTTCCCGTAAGTCTCAACGTTAGCTGATGTTGGTACATCATTGGCCAATTGCGCCAAATACGCCTTACCTCCAATCACTTTTAACACCTTCATTTCTTTTAACCGTCCTGAAACTGTTACCAAATCAATGGGAGATCTAGCTTCATACAAATGAAGCATGGCATCAAAAATCCGGCTGTGTATCCCATTATAAAAATGTTCCGGACGCAAAAATTCTGACACCGCCAAAATTGCATCATTATCAATCAAAATCGATCCCAATACCGATACTTCCGCCTCTTCAAAAGACGGGGGCATTCGCCCTACTTCTGTTGTAATATGACCACCTCCATTACCTCGGGCAAGGTGCTTTTTTCTAACTTCAAGGTTTCTGTAATTGCTGCCTCCTCCATATCAGCCATATCTAACAGCTTCTTTTTATTACCATCAGACAAATCAGTTATTATTAAATAATTAACACCCAATCCTTTAACCAAATCCCAAATATTATTTATATCGCCCACACTTTTAACAATCAATACATCACATTCTGCCAGTCTTTCCTTCTTTTTGTCAGATAAATCAATCGTATCAGTCGAAATCCAACCAATTTTAACTTCGTCAAAATTGAGAATTGCCATTAAACCATTGCCCGTCTTACTGACATTTATTTCTACCCCCGCCACTTCATATTCCCCCGGCCCCCATATTGCCACTTTTTCACCCGTATCTAAGCCCAAAAAATTATCTTCATGTTTTTCAAAAACTACAATTTTATAATCTTGCTTCAAGTCATCTTTTCGAGGATCAAACCATACCTTAGCATTTTTTCCTTTTATATACAAACTTTTTGACCCATACAAGCTTATTTCCATATTGCTATAATAACATTTACACACACTATGTTTAAAGAACTTATTCTCGCTATCATTTTTGGAGGACTGATTGGCTTTGGAGCTACTGGCACTTTTATTGCTCTCAAAAAGAAAAATGTCACCACCAACAACAGCTCAACCATCCAAACAATCAATACCCCCACTCAATTTCAAAATCAAATTACACCCACCATAGTTGCCACAAAAAACACTCTGAATATTTTTGAACCTCAAAATGAATCAGTTGTCTCCAGCTCTAAACTAACATTAAAAGGTCAAACTGATAATTCAGCCACCGTAATCATCACTACCATCGATAATTCGTATTTAATAACAGCCGACAGTTCGGGTAATTTTGATACCACTATTAATTTAAATCCTGGGATAAATCATCTAAAAATTACCTCAATATCTTCTACTGACACTGAAAATAATGCTGAATTATTTGTTACCTATACCACCATTAAAATATGATAATGCTACTACCTCTCATACTTACGACTAGTTTAGTTATCACCCCAACAGCAATTCCAACCCCTACCGTAACCTCCGAAATTCAAAAATTCCGAGAAATTATTCAAGAAAAAGTCAAGACAAAATTACAAGAAATAAACCAAAAAGTCCAAACTAATCCAAAACGCGGATACATTGGAACTATTACCAAAATCGAATCAACTCAAATTAGTCTCAGTACCAAAGATAAAAATCGAACCATAATATTATCCCCAAACACCGTTTACCTCAACAACAAATCAATCAAAATAAAATCGACAGATTTAAAAATCGGTCAAGAAATTTTGGTAATTGGAGTACTCGACGATCAACAAAATCTATCAGCCAAACGAATCATTGTCACCACTATTAAGTCCTCTCAAAATTTAAAAACTATTGTTCTTGGCCAAGTTGTCGATATCTCCACCATGTATTCTCTAATGGCGATAATTCCAATATCAAACAAAAATACCCAATATCAGGTTAAAACTGATACAAAAAATTTACAAATAATATCTAAAACTGGGGAAAAACTAACATTAAAAGATATCTCCAAAGGCAAAAAAATTATTGTTATCTCTACCTCAGTCTCCCCCTCTGGCCAAACCCTCACCGCGGAAAAGATTGTTGTAATGTAAAAAAGTACGTCATTGCGAGGAGTCCTCGACGTGGCAATCTCGTTTCGATTTGCACTCATCTATTTTATTTGATAGACTACACCCAATGAATACTGCAATGGAAAACCAAATCCATCATACCTCCAAGTAATTGGCGGTCATTGCTGTATCTAAACACAATCCGCCAAAAGCGGATTTTTTAATAACTTTTTTCCATTTTGGAAATTGGTTATTGAAAATTGGAAATTCTCGCAAAGCGAGTATATGGTGGCATTAGCTCAGTTGGTTAGAGCGTTCCCCTGTGGAGGGAAAGGTCGAGGGTTCGAGTCCCTTATGCTACCCCAAAATCAATTTCTAATTTATAATTTAAAATTTAAAATCAAATTAAAATTATAAATTAATTAATTAAAAATTGAATAAAAATTGAAAATTAAAAATTTTAAATTATCTTTACATCACCCCCATACCGTGGCACAAGACCAACGGGGTGTTTTCGTGTCTTAAAATTTAAATTATTATATTCTCAAAATCCCCGTAAATCGGGGCTTTTTTTATGCCCCAATTAATTATTTATAAATACTATGTCAATACCAACATTTGAAAGATCAATAATAGTCGACTACACCTATACTGACGGTACTCCGGTGACAGATCAAAAGGGCCAATCTACCCCCGATGTGGTCCAAATCAAGTAGATACTCAATGGCTTCCTGAGTCAAATGGAGAACCATATGGTACACCACTAGAGCTATGGCTAGTCATTGAAACCAGAAAATACCCCTGGGTTAGCTTATAAACCCGGATCGGGTAACCCTGGCGGTCACTAACTCTTTTTGTTGGTAGAGACGCGCCATTGGTGCGTCTCTACATAACGATAATATTTTAAATGTTAAAATCAACTATGAATCAAAACAAAGTCCAAACATTAAAAGGCTTTCGGGATTTTTTGCCCGAGGCTATGGCCGTTCGCAACTATGTCAAAAATTTACTCATCGACACCTTTGAAACCTTTGGCTTTGAGCCTATTGAAACTCCAACTCTCGAATATTCATCAGTACTTATGGGTAAATACGGTGATGAAGGCGATAAATTAGTTTATTCTTTCACCGACAATGGAGACCGTCAAATTGGCATGCGCTATGACCTGACTGTCCCTACCGCCAAAGTACTAGCCATGTATAGTCAAACTATTCCCATGCCCTTTAAACGCTATCAAATTCAACCAGTCTGGCGTGCTGAAAATACTCAAAAAGGTCGTTACCGTGAAGTCCTCCAATGCGATATTGATACCTTTGGTACCAACTCCCCTATTGCCGATGCTGAAATTTTAGCTGTTATCAACACAGTTTTACAAAAATTAAACTTCAAAACCTTCACCATCCTCATTAATTCCCGCATTGTTCTCAACAACATTTTAAAGGCCTGTAAAATTACCGAAGACAAAAATTCGATACTCCAAAGTCTCGACAAGTTTAGCAAAATAGGCCAAGATGGAGTAACAAAAGAGCTCATTGGCAAAAATATCCCTAAAGCTAAGATAACCGTACTGTTTAAATATATCAAACAGGCTCAACCTGATGAATATCTACAAAATGTTATCAATCAATTAAAAATTTTAGGAGTTTCAAAAAATAACTACCAATTTGATCCAACAATAGTTCGCGGTCTCGATTATTACACTGGTCCAATTTTTGAGACTGTGGTTACCAAGCCCAAGATTGGCTCAATTACTGGCGGTGGTCGTTACGACAATTTAATCAAATCTTTGGGAGGTCCCGACATCTCTGCTGTTGGCACCACTATTGGTCTTGACCGCATTGTTGACTGTATTACTGAACTAAATTTATTGCCCAATCTTCCCAAAACAAAAACAAAAGTTTTATTCGCCAATTTTGGTGATAAGACAGTCAACCAATCATTAAAATTAATAACAGAATTGCGCAACAACAATATCGCCTCATCTTTTTATCCCGATAATGACAAACTCAGCAAACAATTCAAATACGCCGATTCTCTGGGCATTCCCTTTGTCGCCATGATTGGTACCGACGAATCAAAAAATAATCAGGTTACCCTCAAGAACATGGCTACAGGTGAACAAAAAACAATTAACCAATCAAATCTTTTGGCTCAATTCGTTTAATTTCATCAAATCGATTAAACTCGCGATCATATGAAACTATTTTGTCGCCTTTATCCATTGCCGACACTATCAAACAATCATTATATTTTGCCAATCCCTTTTCAAACCAATCAACAGCCAACATTAAGTCACAATTACCAGTCCACACCAAATTATTAGCCTTTATCAATGAGCCAACAATATCAACAATCTTTTTTCGACTATATTTATACGAAGTACCCAATATCCAAACAAGCTCACTTAAGACCACATTTTGAACCCAATATTTTTCCTCACCTTCCAACACATTTGTAATAAACTTGACTGTTGTCTCGTCACCATCTATCGACCTTAAAAATACATTTGTGTCAATATACTTCTTCATATTCAGTCTCCATCTTATCTCTAAATGTTTTCCAATATTCAAATTTTGCCTTATCTTTAGCAATTCCAGCAAATTCTAAAAAGCTTTTTACTGGTCTAAATTTAACTGAAGAATCAGGCAATACATCTATCACAACTTTTCCAGGTGAAGGTAAATTTAACGCCTTCAACAATACCTGTGGAAAATAAATCTGTTTTCTACTGGTAATAGATAATGTCATATTCATAAAACAATCATAATACATAATCTGTCAAATGTCAATAATTATATAAAAATTATGTAATTTGTAATGATAAAAAATTTTAAATTAAAAATTAATAATTAATTCTGTTATAATAACCCCATGAAACAAGCTATCCATCCTCAATATTTTCCCAAATGTCAAGTTACCTGTGCCTGTGGCAACAAATTTACTACTGGTTCCACAGTCGACCACCTTTTGGTCGAAGTCTGCAACAAATGTCATCCATTTTTTACCGGTCAACAAAAATTTGTTAACATCAAAGGTCGTATTGACAAATTTAAAGAAAAACAAGCCCAAGGTATCATCTATGCCGCCAAAAAGGCAGCTTCCAAAAAAGCCAAAAAGAAAACTAAATAACTAATTTATAATTTTAATTTAAAAATTGATTAAAAATTAAAAATTTTAAATTAAAAATTTTTTATGCCCACCATCAATCCCAATATCGCTATTCTCGAATTTAGACCTGGACCTGGTGGCGACGAATCATATCTTTGGATGGATGATCTCATGAAAATGTACACCGCATACGCCAAAAATATCAGCTGGAAAGTCAATATTATTGATAGAAATATAATTAAAATTTCGGGCATCGGTGCCTATGATCAACTTCAATGGGAAACCGGCACACACCGCGTCCAACGAGTCCCCATTACCGAAAAACGAGGCCGAATTCAAACTTCAACCGCCGCTGTCGTTGTTCTCCCCCAAATTACCAGTAAAGATGTCACTCTAAATCCCGAAGATGTCGAAATGACCGCCTCGCGCGCTGGTGGCAATGGTGGTCAAAATGTCAACAAAGTGTCTACCGCCGTTCGCATTCTTCATCGTCCCACTGGTTTAACCTTTTCCGTTCGACAGGAACGGAGTCAAGAACAAAATCGGATGGTGGCGATGGATCTCTTACGTGCCAAATTATGGCAAATCGAAGAAGATAAACGGATTGCTGCCAATGGC
>MNZO01000046.1 GCA_001873665.1 Candidatus Shapirobacteria bacterium CG2_30_35_20
GCTTCTGTAAGCCCCGAGTAAAAACATCATGTGAGACACCAGTTATCAGAGACAAATAAACCAGAGTAAAACGCCAGGGAGCCGATAATAATGCAGTGGCATATGATAAGATAAATTTGGGCAGTGAGTATGTTTGCATAAACAATACTATTACTGCCCATTCTTTTGGTCAAATTTCAGAGTGCGTAAGTCCTGTTAAAGGCCAGTGGATGATTTCGACGAATATTATCCATAACTAAAATGTATCTTAGGTTACTGTCCGAAATCTAGGGGGAAGTATACCCTAACTTATAGGCAATTAGTCCCGTGGGAGTATTGTCTCTTGCTAGTGATCTCAGAGTCGATTCTTGACTATCCCACGACTTACCCTGATTTGTTGGTGTTTTTGTCATAGAGATATTTAACAATTAATTAGCTTCATTATAACATATTTCTTTACACTACATTGTCAAAATGCTTGACATTATTTTAATGTCAATGTAAACTTATTTTATTATAATAATTAAAATGAATATATGAATTTTCTAGGGAACATTAGGACAAAAAATAACTGGACTCAAGCAGAAATGGCCAGCTTTATTGGTGTTTCGCGTCCCACATACATTTCCCTTGAAAGGGGAGATATCTCAATCACTATCGATCAGCTCAACAAACTTGCCGATAAAATGGGCTGTGATTCACAAGATATTTTGCAAGAAAATATAATTAATGAACAAAAGTACAAAGATGTCTTGCTAGAATCTATCCGCTATGGTGCTGACACCGATGGTAAAATTACCAAGACAAAGCTTGCCAAGTTAATTTATCTAAATGATTTTGGTTGGTATTATAATCATCTCGAATCAATGACAGGTGCACGATACCGTCGTCTAGCCCAAGGTCCAGTTCCCAATTTTTATTTTTCTGCCATCGACGATTTATTTGAAAAAGGTATCATCAACATCGAGATCAAGGAATCGGCTCAGTTAATTACCTTAACTGAAGCAGGTAATCAGGTAAAGTCGGGTAATTTAAAAAAAGAGGAATCAGAATTTATCAAAAAAATTGCCAAGAAATGGCAGAAAAAACGTACTAACGAAATTGTTGCTTTTACTCATGAGCAATTACCATACAAAATTTGTAGTCCGGGTGAAGTTATTCCCTACGAATTAATTACTCAGCAAGAACCAGAATATGTCTACTAGTGAATATTCAGTATTTGTAGAAGATTTTGCACAACGACATTATATTCATAGTTTTGCTAAAAAATACAAAGGCAAACAATGGGACATAACTTTAAAAGCAATTAGGGAAATGTTGTCTCGCTACGATAATTTTGTGAACGCCAATATTAGCACTAGTTCAAAAATTGATTTTATCTGCCACTGTAATGGCTATAGTATTGTTAAAGTTGACTTTAAAATTGCCGGTAGTAATGTCTCGGCCAAAAGCTCGGGTAATCGTGTTGTCGCTGCCGTTGATACAGTCAAGAAAATTATTAAAATACTTTTAGTTTATTCGAAAAATGATATCAGCCCACCAAACGAAACGGCCAAGTGGAAAAATATGGTCACAGATTATTATCCTGAATTTAGTAATTTAAAAAAGTAAGTACAAAGTACATTAAAAATTTTTGCGTTTTCATCGAACCTACGCTACAAATTCCCAATCTGTGACTCTACGGGGAATCGAACCCCGATTGACAGAATGAGAATCTGCCGTCCTAGCCATTAGACGATAGAGCCGTGTATAATAAATCAAATGAATTTTACCAAATTTCAACATCTTTTTCTGCTTTTGGGTATAACTTTATCTTCCACTTTACTTTTTTGGTCAGCTTTTTATTTCAATCTTCCTGGCAAAATAGGAATGGGTGATGTTTCCATGAAAACTGTTTGGGCCAATTACGATGGACCAAATTATTTGGCTATTTCCAAATGCGGTTACCGTCCCGATTGTCTTCGGCAAAATTTTGCCCTCCCCATGCCTCTCGAGTATTACCCCGCCCATTTTCCTGGTTTTCCCTTTTTAATTAATTTATTTTCCAATTTTTTTGCTGGTCCTCAAGCCATGATTTTGGTTACTCTTTTAAGTTCCCTATTCTTAACCACCATTTCCTATTATTTTTTTAATCTATTTTTTTCTCCTCAGTCCTCATTTATTCTAGCTCTGTTATCAATTTTCTACCCTGCTCGGCTTTTTATTCTCCGTCAAATTGGTTCTCCCGAACCACTATTTTTAGCCAGTATTTTGGCTTCAATTTATTTTTTTAAAAATAAAAAATATTTCATATCGGCAATTTTTGTCGCTATAACCCAATCCTTAAAATCACCAGGTCTAATTCTCTTTTTTGCCTTTGGGTTACATTGGTTAATAACTTTTATCAAAACCAAACAGTTAAATTTTGCTAAATATTCTTGGTATTTTCTTGCCCCCCTATCAGTTTTGGTCATATTTTATTTATATTATTTGCAAACAGGAGATTTTTGGACCTATTTCCATAGTGGTGATAATATTCATTTGAGTTTTATTCCTTATTCGGTTTTTGTCAGCCACAACATTTGGGTCGATACCATCTGGTTAGAAGATGTTATTTATATTTTTGGTTTGGCTTTAGTCTCTATTTTTGTCCTCTACCATCGTTTCAAATCTTCTATCATCTTTTTATTTCCCCTTTTATTCACCATTGCTACAATTTTTGTTGGTCATCGCGATATTAGCCGTTATATTGCCCCAGTCTATCCATTTATCATCCTATCTTTAGGTAAATATCTCACCCAAAAAAGGACAATCTTTGTTTTTGTTTTACTAATCCCCGCTGTTATTTTATATTCTCTCAACTTCATCACTGGAAATTCCGCCCCCATTGCCAACTGGGCTCCTTACTTGTAAATACTATTAAATTATTTTTAATAATTTTAAAATTTAATTATTAAAAATTGATTAAAAATTTTAAATTTCAGCCAAAGGTTGATCCGCCTATGGCGGAAAAAATTAAAAATTTAATTATATTGTTCTCCATTTTGCCAAATCTTCAGTTATTTTGTTTTCCATACTCATAATCATTAATTTTTGGGAAATTAAACTAATATTTTTCCCCAGTTTTTTGGCCAATTCATCGGTGGTTAATGGCTCAATGATTAAATATTTTATTATCTCTTTTTCCAACGGATCATAATTGTCAATTGATAATTGATATATTGATAATTTTTTTGTTGTTATATCTTCGGGTGACGTCGCCATTATTGCTCCTTTTTCCTTAATCAAATAATTTACCCCAACTGACAAACTGTAATTAATCGGTCCAGGAACGGCGTACAGTTTTTTACCCTGTTCTGTCGCCAACCGTGCCGTAATCAGTGAACCAGATTTCATTGTTGCCTCAATTACTATTACTCCGTCTTTACTCAAACCTGACACAATCCTATTTCTTTGAGGGAAGCTCCATAATGTTGGCAAAAAATCATTGTCATATTCCGAAATTATTAGACCACCATGTTCTAGTATTTCCCAATATATTTTTTCATTTTCACTTGGAGTAAATACGTTTAAGCCACCACCCAATACTGCTACCGTAACTCCTCCACAACCCAATGTTTCTTTGTGTGCCGTGGTATCAACTCCATACATAAAACCCGATATTATGGCAAATTTATGAGCCACCAGCTCGGGAACAAATTTTTCTACCACCCATTTGCCATATTGTGACATCCTCCTACTCCCAACTATGGCAATCGATTTATCAAATATTTTATTATTCCAAATACCTCTATAATTTAACTTTTTAGGGCAATTTGTAATCCGTTTCAATTGCTCTGGAAAATCAGCTTTTTCAATTGTCTTTATAGGCCAATTTTTTTGGATATTCATATGTTTAAGCTCCAACGAACAAATCTACAATTTCCAAACAAGTTCCAAATTTACAAGTTCCATTGTGATTTGGTATTTGTTGGTTGTGATTTGCTTGGAAATTGTTAATTTGTAATTTGGAAATTAATATAAGTTTTGATAATGTTTTATTTGATCACCCAAAATACACACCGCATCTATTCTAAATTTCTCTTCTGTTGGTTTATTCAAAACTATATAAATTTCTGCTACCCTTTTTATTTTACTTATTTTTCGCTTATCAATCATCTCTTCGGGAACGCCCAACCTATCGTTGTATTTATACTTTACTTCCACAAACACCAACCTATCTTTATCTCGCATTATTAAATCAATTTCACCTTTAAAAGGAATCTTAATACTATAATTTTGATCTATCAATTCATACCCTTTTTTAAGCAGGTATTCCAACGCCATTTTTTCTCCATATCTCCCTTTATTAAAATTTTCTTCTTTGATTCTCATAATATAAATCTACAATTTCCAACAAACAATTTCCAAACAAGTTCCAAATAACAAATATCAATTTCCATTTGTTATAGATTTAGTAATAATTGAAGAAAGAATATTTCTAATTTCTATACATTCAGAAATTAAATAATTAATTTCATCACTTGAACTAACATTTCCATCTTTAAGTATTTCTAGCCAAAAAATAGTTTCTTTCGACTCTTTTCGAGATATTCTTAAACGGTGTGTAAAGTCTTTTTTACCCAGACAGTCATTTGCTTCCAAGTAATTTGCGCCAACTGATGCTGAAGACCTCACAAGTTGGTCGATTAATTTATAATTTACTATTTCGTGGGGTAATTTCCTACATAATCTAACCACCCGTTTTGCAAATTCTAGTGTTCTAATTTTTAAGTCACTTTTGTATTCCATTTGTTTATTGTAATTTGTGATTTGTTTGGAAATTGTAAATTTGTTTTTTGGAAATTATTCTTCACGCACTCTAAACTGTAATGCTTCGGCAATATGGGCATTATTTATATTTTCACTGTTATCCAAATCGGCAATTGTCCGTGACACTTTTATCAATCTAAAATATGTTCTCGCCGACAAATTAAATTTATTTACTGCCTGTTTTAGGAGCATGTTTGCACTATCAGTCAATTTGGCAAAAACCTTTAAATGTTTATTTTTCATATCCGCATTATCATGAATTCCCCTTAGACCAGTAAATCTTGCCTTTTGAATTTCTCTCGCCTTAATTACTCGACTTCTAATTGTCGCCGATGTTTCCCCTGTATATTTCTCTTTATCATTCATCAATTTATTGACGTCAACTGCTGGTACCGTCAAATGTATATCAATTCTATCCATTATCGGCCCCGATAATCTTTTTTGGTAATTAGCAATTTGATGCAAATTACATTTACATTCTTTTTTAGGGTCACCTAAAAAACCGCATGCGCACGGGTTACTGGCCGCAATTAACATTATTTGTGCCGGAAAAACTACACTGCCAATAGCGCGTGATACGGTAATAAAACCATCTTCCAGTGGTTGTCGCAGGGATTCAAGGCTAGCCCTAGTAAATTCAGGAAATTCATCGAGAAACAATACCCCTCGGTGAGCCATCGATATTTCTCCAGGTCGTGGGTTACTGCCGCCACCAATTAGCCCTACTTGTGAAGTGGTATGATGTGGGCTACGAAACGGTCGTTGACGAATTAGCGAACCACCGGCAGGAATATTGCCCGTTATCGAATAAATTTTGGTTACTTCCAAGCTTTCTGTTTCAGCCAGTGGTGGTAAAATTCCTGGAATTGCCCGTGACAGCATGGTTTTACCCGAGCCTGGCGGGCCTACCATAAACACATTGTGCCCTCCAGCTGCCGCAATTTCCAATGCTCGTTTAGCAAATTCCTGCCCCAAAATTTCCGCAAAATCAAACTCTGGTCCAGCCATTTCCTCATCGTCTACTACTATCGTATGTAACGGAACAATTTCTTTAACCTTATTTAAATGATTAACAATTTCGTGCAAATTTTTTACTGGATATACTTTTATTCCATCAATTACTGCCGCTTCATTGGCACATTCCCGTGGTACAAAAATATTTTTAATTCCATTTTCCTTAGCCAAAATTGCCAATAAAAACACGCCTCGAGTATGTCGTAATGTGCCATCAAGCCCAAGTTCTCCAAAGAAGTACGACTTTTCTGGTGGGGGGATTACTTCTAAATTACTCGCCAATATTCCGATTGCTAAGGGTAAATCAAAAAATGACCCATCTTTGGGCAAATCGGCTGGAGCCAAATTTATTGTAATTCTGGCCACTGGGAATTCAAAATCAGAATTTAAAATGGCAGTTTTAACTCTTTCCTTAGCTTCTTCGCCCGATTTTGAGGCTAAACCAACTACTGAAAAACCGGGAAATCCCTTATCTGCCACATTAACTTCGATTTCAATTTCTACCGCCTTTAGTCCATAATTTGCCGCACTCCATATTTTTGTTAGCATTTATATATTACAATACCACATGCCTTTTAAATTAATTAGTAATATGACCCCAGCTGGCGATCAGCCCCAGGCTATCGACAAACTTGTCGCCAATCTAAAAAATAAAGTCAAAAAACAAACCCTTTTGGGTGTTACTGGTTCAGGCAAAACCTTTACTATTGCCAATGTTATCGAGCAAACTCAATTACCAACATTAATAATTTCTCACAATAAAACTCTTGCCGGACAGCTTTACCAAGAATTTAAAGAATTATTTCCCAATAATAAAGTTTCATATTTTGTGTCCTATTATGATTACTACCAGCCCGAAGCCTATATGCCCTCATCTGACACTTATATTGCTAAGGAAGTCCAGATTAATGATTTGATCGACAAGCTTCGTCTAGAAGCCACTAGCAATTTGTTTTCCAGTCCAAACAACATTGTCATTGCTTCAGTTTCCTGTATTTATAACATTGGTGATCCACGTGAATTTGGTTCCACCACTTTAGACCTAAAAACAGGTGACAATTGGTCACGACGTGGATTATTTGAAAAATTAGTTTCACTTTTTTATACCCGTTCAGAACTCGAGTTTAAACGCTCCAATTTTCGTGTCCGAGGTGAAGTGGTAGAAATCTGGCCATCCTCTGCCGACTGGATGATTGTTCTCGAGTTTGATGAATCAAATAAATTAAAAAAAATAACTGAAAGAAATCCTTTTTCTGGACATGAATTTAATTTACAAACATATAAATTGTTTCCTGCCAAACAATATGTTGGTGCCGGTTCCAGTGATATCAAGGGAATTTATGAAAAAATCAGGAGTGATTGTTCAGCTCAAGTCAAAGTATTCAAGTCCCAGGGCAAAATGTTAGAAGCCCATCGATTAGAACAACGTGTTAGTTACGATTTAGAAATGTTAAACGAATTGGGTTTTGTCAATGGTATCGAAAATTATTCACTTTATTTTGAAAAAGACCGCAAATCGGGCGACCCACCCTATACCCTTATCGATTATTTTCACCATCTTTGGGGTGACAATTTTTTGACAGTTATCGACGAATCACATGTGACCATCCCCCAAATCGGTGGAATGTATTTTGGTGACGTTGCCCGCAAAAAAACTTTGGTTGATTTTGGCTTTCGTTTAAAATCGGCTTACGATAATCGTCCCTTAAAATGGGACGAATTTTATTCCCGTATTCCCCAAGCCATTTACGTTTCTGCCACACCCTCCCAATTTGAATATGATGACTGTGCTAAGGCGCTATCGCGCCAGAGCGCTAACGCGCAAAATATTGTTGAACAAATCATTCGCCCCACCAGTCTAGTTGATCCCCCAATTACTATTAAACCCACTCTAAAACAAATCCCCGACTTAATTTCTGAAATTCAAAAAAGAGTCGACAAACACGAGCGCACCCTGGTTGTTACCATAACCAAAAAGATGTCTGAAGAATTGGCCCAATATTTAGGCAAAACCTTTAAAGTTGCTTATTTACATTCAGATATCGATACTCTCAAAAGATCAGGAATTTTAGACCAATTACGAAATGGCGAATATGACGTGTTAGTCGGCATAAATTTGCTTAGGGAGGGGATTGATTTGCCTGAAGTGTCGCTAGTCGCTATTCTTGATGCCGGCCAACAAGGTTTTTTACGTTCTCGCAGTGCCCTAATTCAAATTATGGGTCGAGCCAGTCGCCATGTCGACGGTCAGGCAATTTTATATTCCGATGTTGTCTCGCCAGCCATGAAAATGGCTATTGACGAGGTCAATCGCCGTCGAGTAATCCAGCAAAAATATAATTATGAAAATAACATTACGCCAGTAGGTATCAGCAAATCAATCCGACCACAAATTATTGAAAACCCTGTAGAGACGCGCAATCGTGCGTCTCTACAACCCATTTTGGAAGTTGATATATTATCTTTAACCCCAAACATGCGCAAAAATCACATATCAAAATTAAAAAAAGAAATGCGCACCGCCGCCAGTGATTTGGATTTCGAGCTCGCCATCCGCCTGCGGGATAAAATACTCGAGATTGAAAAATTATAAAAAATTGATGGTAAACTAAAGTATCATGATATTTGCCAGAACCAAAAAATTGGTATTTTTTAATAACAAAGGTGGAGTCGGCAAAACAACTTTGGCTTTCAATACTGCTGTCAAATTCGCCCAGAAAGGTTATAAAACTGTATTAATTGATCTTGACCCCCAATGTAATTTATCTAAGCTTGCCTTGGGTGAAACGTTTGAAAGCAACCTTTTTTCAACTAATTTAACAACAGCTTATTCTGTTCTTGAGGGTGTTATTAAGGGTGGTTCAGATATTGACAAATCTGTAAATTTTGAAAAATTAAGTGAAAATCTATCTATTTTACCTGGTAGTTTAAAATTATCAGACTTTGAAAACAGTCTAATCGCTTCGTATGGTGAAGCGAGCCAAGGTATCGAGCGTGGATTTTTTACTACCAGTGCTATTGATCGATTTCTGAACTACAAAGGATTGTCGGAGGACATCGATTTATTTATTATTGATACTTCGCCCAGTTTAAATCTTTTAAATAGAATTATATTCTTAGGTTGTGATTATTTTATTACTCCATTAATGCCCGATGCTTTTTCTGTTCAAGGGATTGAGAATTTGGGTGTAACTTTTGAATCATGGAAAGATAATTGGAAAAAGACAGCCAAAGTATTGGCCAAAGATAAACAAATTCCCCACGACAAAGTTCTTGATGGTGAAGGTTTATTTATTGGATATATTATTAATTCATACAATCAATATTCTCAAAAACCAATCAAATCAAATGAAGAGTGGATGGCTAAAATTCCTGGATATGTTAAAAACTATTTGTCTCAACGCCACAGTAAAAATGGATTAGTTGAAAAAAGTTGGACAAACAAGCTAGCCCAAATAAAAGATTTTGGTCAACTTTCACCACTGTCTCAACTAAAAAATAAAGCCGTATTTAATCTCGACCCCAAAACAGATGGTTTTGCCAACATTCCCGGAACTGTAGAAAGTTTTGAACAAGCCGAAACAGAATTCGAACAACTATCTGAAAACATTTTAGCAATTTTAAAAAATTACTAAAGATAAAATATTTAAAATCGAAAAGTTACGACTATTCGTTTTCCTCTAACATTCCCAAAAACTTTTTACTCCAATCAGTCCTATATGATTTTGGTAACATTTATTGTGAGCTATAACGTTACATAAACAAAAAAATCGGGAACTATTCGAACGGGTGCACTTAGACGATTAAGACAAAGGATTCACCGTTCCTCCCAACTTTCTTAACTAAATTTTATCACTTGGCTGTTAAAAGTCAAGTATAACCACCCGAAGACAAAGCGAACAAAATATTGTAAAATATAGAGTTATCCGATATTTTTTATTTTTTAAAAATTTAATCATTAAATATTTTAAATTGATTAAAAATTTTAAATTTCAGCCAAAGGTTGATCCGCCTATGGCGGAAAAAATTAAAAATTATGCTAAATAAGATCGTTGTTAAGGGTGCCAGGGAAAACAATCTCAAAAACATCTCTTTTGAATTCCCCAAAAATCAATTAGTAGTTTTTACTGGAGTTTCTGGTTCCGGCAAATCGTCCATGGCTTTTGACACCCTTTTTGCCGAGGGTCAACGACGTTATGTCGAGTCATTATCTAGCTATGCCCGCCAATTTTTGGGTAATCTAAAACGACCCGAAGTTGACCTAATTGAAGGTTTATCCCCATCTATCGCCATTAATCAAAAGGCCATCTCTCACAATCCTCGCTCAACTGTTGGCACTGTGACTGAAATTTATGATTATTTACGCTTGCTTTTTGCCCGTATTGGCCATCAACATTGTCCCAATTGTGGCCGTGAAGTTATGCCTCAAACCAGTCGTCAAATTGTTACCCAAATTATTGATACCGTCAAAAAAGAAATTGATTCCACCCCCTATCGTTTTTTAATCCTCGCCCCAATGGTCGCCAACAAAGCCGGTGATTTTAAAGGCCTAATCGACAATGTTAAAAAACAAGCATTTAAATATATCCGTGTTGATGGCAAATTAATTGATTTGTCTACTGATTTTGGCTTGGCCAAAACCAACAAACACAATATTGAACTAGTTTGTGATCGAGTTTCCGTCACCAAAGAATCACTAAAAAAAGTAGACGAATTATATTCCCGTTTAATCGACAGTGCCGAACAGGCCATGAAATTTAGCAACGGTCTTTGCTTTTTTTCCAAAATCACTGACAATAGTTTTGAATTTCCAAATAATCCAAAAGAGTTTAAAGATACTCTGTATTCCGAAAATTTTGCCTGTCCTGTTTGCAATTTATCAATGCCAATTTTAGAACCACGATTATTTTCTTTTAATTCACCTCAGGGTGCCTGCACCGAGTGCAAAGGTCTTGGTTCTAAATTTCAAATTGATCGCAGTAAATTTCCCGAATGGAAGGTAAAATTCTTAGAACAAAAGTATTTTTCTTCGACATCCGAAACTGTTCGCGAAGAACTTGAACGCTATATGATCAAGGAAAAATGTCCACTTTGTCAGGGAAATCGTCTCAACCCCGAAGCATTGTCAGTCACTATCATGAAAAAAAATATTTCCCAAATTTGTAATATGCCTATTGAAGAATTTTTTAATTGGGTCAACAATTTATCATCTGATTTAGTCAGTCACCAAGAACAGCACATTTTAGAATCAATTCAACGTGAAATTCATTCTCGTCTTGAATTTTTACTCGCCGTTGGCCTTGATTATTTATCTCTTGAGCGTGAAGCCGGAACGTTATCATCTGGTGAATCTCAACGTATTCGACTTGCTTCACAAATCGGTACCGGATTAACTGGAGTTTTATATATTTTAGACGAACCAACTATTGGTTTACATTCACGCGATAATGACCGTCTCATTGGCACTTTGCAAAAATTAAAAGAATTGGGTAATACGGTAGTTGTCGTTGAACATGATGAAGATGTCATCCGTCACGCTGATCATATCGTTGACTTTGGACCACTAGCTGGCCAACATGGTGGTGAAATTGTGGCACAGGGTAGTGTTGAACAAATTTTAAAAAATAAGAATTCTCTCACCGGTCAATATATGTCTGGCAAAAAAACTATTTCATCAATTATTTCCCCTCTTTCCTCAAAGAGGGGTGCAGGAGTGATTTCTATCACTGGTGCCAAACAATGGAATTTAAAAAATATTACTGTTGAATTTCCCCTCAATACTTTAACTGCCGTCACTGGAGTTTCCGGTTCTGGCAAATCTACTCTTGTCCACGATACCCTTTATGGTGGGGTTCGCAAAGCAACTCTCGGGGCTTATTATGGAACTATCGGTGAATATGACACTATTACGGGTTGTGAACATTTAAAAGACGTGTTGCTAGTTGATCAATCTCCCATTGGCAAAACTCCCAGAAGTAATCCGTCAACTTATACCAAAATCTTTGACGATATTCGGGTACTTATGGCCAAAACTACTGAGTCTCAAATTAGGGGTTACAACGCTGGACGATTTTCTTTTAATACCAAGGGTGGTCGTTGTGAAGCCTGTCAAGGACAAGGTCAATTAAAAATAGAAATGCAATTTCTCGCCGATATATACGTCAAATGTGATGAGTGTCAAGGTACTCGATTTAAACCAGAAACTTTAGAAGTGATGTACAAAGGCAAAAATATTAATGAAATTTTGGGCACAACTTTTGACGAGGCGGCTGATTTTTTTGCTAATATTAATTCTATTAAACGTAAAATTGCCACGATTCGCGAGGTCGGTTTAGGTTATTTAAAACTAGGTCAACCTAGCAATACGCTTTCAGGTGGTGAGTCACAAAGATTAAAAATTAGTCGAGAATTGGTCAAAAAAAATGATGGCAAAATACTTTACATTTTAGATGAACCCACCACCGGTTTACATTTTTATGACATCGATAAATTAATAAAAGTTTTGCGACGTTTAGTTGATATGGGGAACACTGTTGTGGTTATTGAACATAATTTGGATGTCATCAAAAATTCAGATTGGATCATTGATATGGGTCCCGAAGGTGGTCATCGAGGAGGTGAATTAGTCGCCTCTGGCACCATCGCCGACATTATCGCCTGCCCCAAATCCTACACCGGCCAATATTTAAAAAAGATGGTAAATCAAAAATAAACCCTTGCTTTTAAATCATTATCGATATATTATAATCATAATATGATTAATAATACTGTACTTCAAATTCCAATCAACAATTCTTTTCTAGATGTTGTCAAAGCTAAGGCACTTAATTTGGGTTTTTCCTCTTTACAAGATTATACTCGATTTCACTATACACAATTTATAAATAGTGTAATTACTTTTAGTATGGAACCAGAACCAATCAAATTGTCAATAAAAAATGCTAAAAAATACGACAAAATGACTGCGGATATTTTGAGTGGTAAAGTTAAGACAAGAACAGCTCATTCAGTTAACGAACTAATGATGCAACTAAATTCGTAATTATGACAATTGATATCGAACATTCACCACAGTTTGACAAACATTTCAAAAAAAGAATAAGTGAGAATGACAAATTAACTAAGCAATTTGTTCAACGGCTAAATTATTTTATAGACAACCCCAAACATCCTTTACTTAAAGATCATTTGTTAACCAGAAACAAAACAGGACTAAGATCTTTTTCTATAAATGGTGATTTGCGAGTAATATATAAAATTATTAATGAAAATAAAGTACTGTTTTACGACATCGGTTCTCATAACCAAGTTTATTAATGATAGATTTACAAACTCTCCCTCCATCCCCTGGAGTCTATATTTATCGTAATAAAAAAGGTGAAATAATTTATGTTGGCAAGGCCATAAATTTAAAAAAAAGAGTTACTCAATACTTTCAACGCGACGATGCTCTCGGTCCAAAAACTACAATTTTAGTCTCCCAAATTGATTCAATTGAGACGCGTGTTGTCGGTAGTGAAATCGAGGCTCTAATTTTAGAAGCCTCACTCATCAAAAAACATTTACCAAAATACAATTCCATGCTCCGTGACGACCGGTCATATATATATATAGTAGTTACCCATGAACGGTTACCTATTATATATAGTACACATAAATCAGGTCTTCCAGCTAATGCTGACGTTTTTGGACCCTTTCCCTCAGGTTCCGACGTCAAAAGTCTACTCAAAACCATTCGTCACATTTTCCCCTATTACACCAAAAAACACGGCAAAATAAATTGTCTGTACTGTCATTTACACCTTTGTCCCAGTCCAAACATTTCACCAGTATTATATAAAAAAACTATAGCTAAAATTAAAAAAATACTAAATGGAAAATTTTCCTTACTCAAACGACAGTTGATAACTGAAATGAATACATATTCAAAATTACAAAATTATGAGCAATCATTACTCATAAAAAATCAAATTACTTCACTTGATTATGTAGTTAATGGCTGGCACAATTTAAAAAATTTGTTTGCTCAAATAAATTTAGACGATGATGTCTCGAGTCGTGCTGTCATGGAATTGCAGACCGCTTTATCACCATATCTCACAATCAATAAGTTACATCGTATCGAATGTTACGATATTTCTCAATTTGGCACCAAATATTTTGTTGGCTCCATGACTGTCGCCATTGACGGTAAATTAGACCACGGACTTTATCGTCAGTTTAAAATCGGAAATACGTCATTGCGAGGCTTTAGCAAGCTTTCTCGTGGGGAGATGCTAGCCAATGACGCTTTTATGCTTCGAGAAATTGTCTACCGTCGATTGCAACACTCCGAGTGGGGGACTCCTGATTTGATTATTGTCGATGGCGGTAAACCCCAAGTATCTTCAATTTCTTTACTGAAATCTGAAAAACTGATATCTGACATCTCATTTATTGGTTTAGCAAAAAAATACGAAACAATAATAATAAAAAATAATAATAAATATATAGAGATAAATTTGTCCCAAAATTCCTCAGCCCTAAATTTAATCAAAAATCTCCGTAACGAAGCCCACCGTTTTGCCAATCGCTATCGCAAAAAACTTATGTCGTCTGACCAATCGCCTTTCTAATCATTTCCCGTGTAGCACTTAGTTTGGCTAAGGTAATCCAATCTTTACTCACATTTTTATTTTTTGTAGTTAAAATTTCCACCAAATCACCGGTCTTCAATTCATCGCTAATTTTTGCCATTTTATTATTTATTTTTACTCCCAGACATCGGTCACCCACACCACTATGTATTCGATAGGCAAAATCAATTGGTGTCGATCCGGATAATAATTGAATTGTGTCACCTTTCGGGGTGAACACATAAATAAATTTTGACAAAACCGATATCCGATAGTTATTTACTTTACTATCATTTTTTTGCCAAGTGACCAAATCTTTTACCCACTCCAAACCTTGACCATTACCCATATTTTTACTCATTTTATAGGCAATGTGTGAAGCTGGACCAAATTCATTAAATTCATGCATTTCATAAGTTCTAATCTGGATTTCTGCAGTCATACCATTTTCCAAATTAATAGTCGTTTGAATTGATCGATATCCACTTGGTTTGGGAGTTGATATATAATCATCAAAACACTCAGGAATATATTCAAATTTGGCATGTAATAATCCCAAAATCGTATAGCAATCGGCCACATCTTTACAAATTATTCGCACCCCGACTCCATCTTTTAGTTTATCTAGTCCTTTTTGTTTAATTTTTAAATAACTGCTATACAAACCTTTAACCCGGCTACTTACTTCGCACCCAGCAATTCGATTTGATTTTAATAAAACATTAATATCATTAGTAATTTTATTTAATGCTTTTTCATCCTCTAATTCAGATTTTTTTAATTCTAATTCTAAATTACTTGCTTTTTTGGGATACAAAATTTTAAATGCAATATCTTCCAATAATCGTTTAAAATAATGCAATCCTACATATTCTGCTACTGGACCATATATCCCCAAAACCCTTTGCGCATATTTTATTTGTCTGTCTTTAGGCAAATAATTTACTGTGAGTCCGTTATGTAATTTATCGGTCAAACGAATCACCAAAACTCTAACATCATTAACCGATGAAAATAAAAATCTTCGGAATATTTCCACGTTTGTTTTGTGAATTTCGACACCACTCGTTTTATGTTTAACATCAGTCATTCCTGACACCAACAACGCCACTTCATCACCAAATAAATTAGCAATCTCATCTTCTGTTGTATTTGTATCTTCAATACAATCGTGGAGTAGTGCGGCAATAACTGCTTCTTGACCAACTCCAAGTTGTGCCACCACTTTTGCTACCCATACTGGATGGGTAATATATTCATCTCCCGATTCTCGAAATTGACCTTTGTGTTTTTCAGTGGCAAATTTTAAGGCCAATTTAACCTGTTCATCCGTAAAATCTAGTGTACTGTTTAAATCTAAATTTGACATTTTAGGTTCCCTAGTCTAACATAAACGACTATAACCTTATGACTAAACAACAACTAACCAAAGAAGGGTTTGATAAATTAAAACAAGAATTGACAAAACTTAATACCAAAGCCAGTCAATTGGTTGATCGACTTGAAGAAGTTGCCCAG
>MNZO01000015.1 GCA_001873665.1 Candidatus Shapirobacteria bacterium CG2_30_35_20
TGGTTTTGCCGGTGGCGAGTGATAAAGAGTAATTTACAATATCTTACTACCAGTGGTTTCTGTAGATTTTTTCAGAATATAAACATCGGCTTTGTAATCGTCGAGACCGACATATTCAGCCTCACCATTGAGAACTTTTTCGTAAGGGCGGCAATCACGACAGCCCGCCTCACCAGAAGGACAATCAAACTTACCCAAAGCCCTTTGTAATTTTATTTTTTGAGCAATTTTTAAAATCTTGGTTTCACTTTCAGCTAAATTTGGTAAAATTTTTGGTGTAAGTGTATCGCTACTTTCTAAATACCAATACGAGACAGCGGTAACGGGGCGCGACTGGCAATGGGTGGCTAATAAATGGTAAATAGGGAGTTGGAGTGAATCATCGGGTTCTTCGTACTTACTAGTTTTAAAATCAATAATTTCGACTGTGTTCGAGTCGGGGTAATAGCGGAGCCAATCTAATTTGCCACATAAAATGATATTGTCTTTTTCCGAGAGCCAATATTGGGGTAACTCTTGATTAATTTTAATCGCCAAATCGCCAATAGGTCCGGGGTTATTTTGAACACGAGACAACATGACCTGTCCTCGAGAATAATATTTAAATTCGGTGTCTTTGTCAAAAAATCCCCCATTTTTACCAGATAATTTTTGCCAAATTTGCTCAAATTTTTCTAAAAGCGGGGTTTTAAAACGTAAATCAGTTTTGATTTCAGAGAGACTTTCGATAACTTCGTGGACCGCCTGGCCCAAGGCCAATGGAGGTGACATTATTTTGATTTTATGTTTTGACTTTGGATCTTTGTAGACATTTTTTAGAAAATAGGCTCGAGGACAAGCTAAAAAGGTGGAAATTGAAGAATGGGAAACATAAGTAGCGGTGTATTTGTCCATAAAAACATTATAAAGGATATAATATATAAAATATAATTTAAGTTCCAAAAAACAAATTTACAATTTCCAAACAAGTTCCAAATTCACAAATTTCAAAATGATTAGATTAAATAAATATCTGGCGCAGGTGGGGGTGGCATCACGAAGGGCTTCAGACTATTTAATATCTGAGGGGCACGTGTTGGTTAATGGAGAGGTGGCAACAGTGGGGATGAAATTAAACGGAGATGAAAATGTAATTGTGGATGGTAAACCGGTAGGGAAAATGGAAACAAAAGAATATTTTGCAGTTTATAAACCAATTGGTTTAGTATCGACGGCCAGTGATGAGTTTGGACGTGAGACGGTGATGACATTGATTAAAACTGACAAAAGACTGTACCCAATTGGACGGTTGGATAAAGATTCGGAAGGATTAATGATATTAACCAATGATGGAGATTTGGCGTTGAAACTCACCCACCCCAAATATCATTTGGAAAAGGAATATGAGATTACGGTGGATAAAAATATTATCCCCGCCCGATTAAATGTGGGAATTAATAGAATTATAAAGTCGCACAATAATATGTTTTGGATTGTAATGTACGAAGGAAAAAAACGACAAATACGGGAAATTTGCTGGGAGGCGGGATATAGAGTAAGGCGACTAGCCAGAGTTCGAATTGGAAAGTTGACACTAGGAGATTTGGAGCCGGGACAATTTAAACGAATACAGATCAAAGATATTATTTAGTGTGATAAAATTTGTTATGACAAACTTGATAAAAAAAAACTGGCTGATTATATTGGTAATAATATTTGCCATAGGTTACGTAAATAGAAAAAATACAGAACAAAACACAATATTGCCGATGACGGGGGGTGGGATTGTGGCCGACAGTGTAGTATCGGACAAAATGCTGATAAGACGCGAGGTGGCACCGTCAGAAAGTACCAATCGATTGGTAATCCAAGACACATCGTTGTCACTGCAAGTTGATAATGTTGAAAGTAAAATAAAGGAAATCGAAAGTAAAACAACAGAGATGGGGGGATTTTTGATTAATTCAAATTTATCAAAACCAAATGGGGTGGGGAGTGGAACGATTTCGGTACGCATTCCTGAAGGTAAACGTGATGAAGCAATGGAATTGTTTAAAGTTATGGCGGTAAAAGTAGTCTCGGAAAATGTTTCAGGTACGGATGTAACTGATCAATATACTGATTTACAAGCACAACTTGAGGTATTACAAAAAACTAAGGTCAAATTTGAAGAAATACTTGACAAGGCTTACACTGTTAACGATTTGATGAATGTGCAACAACAATTGATTTCACTACAGCAACAAATTAATAGTGTTAAGGGACAGCAAAAGTATTTTGAACAGTCTGCAAAACTAAGTAAAATTACAATATATTTATCAACCGATGATTTGGCCTTACCGTATGCCCCAACTAATGAATGGAGACCAGCGGTGGTGTTTAAAGAGGCTGTTAGATCATTAATAAATAATATCCGTGGTTTAGGTAATATATTGATTTGGGTGGTAGTATTTTCACCTTTGTGGATACCGGCAATATTTGTGATACGTTTTGCTAAAAAGAAGCTGGCGATATAAAATAGTACAATTGAACACACAAACAGGACAACCATTGGCGATGATGCTTAGGCCTAAAAGTTTAAAAGATTTTGTGGGGCAGACACACTTGGTGGGTAAAAATAAGCCATTACGGATAGCCATTGAAAATCACCAAATATTTTCGATGATTTTTTGGGGGCCACCGGGAGTGGGTAAAACAACACTAGCCAAGATTATTGCCAAAGAGGCTAATGCTGACTTATTTGAAATGTCGGCAGTGTCGGCCAGCAAAGATGATATAAAAAAAATAATTGGATTGGGTGAACATGGATTGGTTAAGAAAATTTTATTTTTGGATGAAATTCATCGGTTTAATAAAGCCCAGCAAGATTTTTTGTTACCTTATGTTGAATCAGGATTACTGACCTTAATTGGGGCAACTACCGAAAACCCAAGTTTTGAAGTTATATCACCTCTTTTATCGCGCTGTCGAGTATTTGTGCTAAAAGAATTAAGTGAGCAAGAAACAGGGGAAATAATAGATCGCGCCTCTAAAGTTCTAAAGGTCAAAATATCTAAAGCTCCACGTGATTGGTTAATACAAATGGCTAATGGCGATGCCAGACAGGCAATAACTATGATTGATAACGCCTTTACCTTGTACGAAAAATTGACAATTGATACTCTCAAAGCAACTTTACAAAATAGCTTTTTGCGATTTGACAAAAAAGGAAGTGAACATTACGACACAATTTCAGCATTTATAAAATCGATGAGAGCAAGCAATGCCGATGCAGCTCTTTATTATTTGGCACGAATGGTGGAGGCAGGGGAAGATCCTAAATTTATTGCCAGAAGAATGGTGATATTTGCCAGTGAGGATATTGGCATGGCCAATTCAAATGCCTTGCTTTTGGCCAATCAAGTATTCCAAGCAGTAACCCAAATTGGCTATCCTGAGTGTGCTATTAATTTGGCACATGGAGTAACATATTTGGCATTATCGGTAAAAAATAGATCAGCTTATGATGGACTTCGTGCCGCTCAGGCAGATATTAAAACTTATGGTAATTTGCCTATTCCTCTAAATTTGCATAACGCAGAGACCAAGTTGATGAAGGAAATGGGGTATGGTAAAGGTTATGAAAGATATACCAAAGAAGATTTACTACCGGAAAAGTTAAAAAATAAAAAATATTATAAAAAATGAAATATGAAAAGATTCTCTGGCAGATTTATCATAAAATCTAACAGAGTTAAGAATTGGGATTATTCGACACCAGGCAATTATTTTGTTACCATTTGTACCACCGATCATGATAATTGTTTTGGCGAAATTATTGATAATAAAACTCAATATACAGTTCAAGGCAAAATTGCCATTGATTGTTTGTCGAAAATTGAAAAACATTTTGAAAATATAAAAATATTGGAATCGGTGGTAATGCCGAATCACGTGCACATTTTATTCGAGGTATCGGAGCCCCGATTAAAATCCGTAGAGACGCACCATGGCGCGTCTCTACCAATAAAATATCAAAGTTATCATTTCCACCGACTGGCCATGAAATCCAACCAAACAATTCCAAAAATTATATCCCAATACAAATCATCAGTATCACGAAAAATTGGACATGATGTATTTTTCGGTTGGCAACCGAGATATTATGATGTGATTATTAGAAACGAAAAACAATTATTGACAGTAAAAAACTATATAATCAATAATATTAAGAGTTGGAAGAAGGATATATATTTTAAAGTGCATGCTCACGAAAATTAATGAAATACAAGCAAAAACAATTTTGACAAAGTCGGAATTACCAGGAAGTGATTGGGTGATTAACCCTTATAACGGCTGTCAATGGGATGTATGTATTGTTATGCGGCCCAAATTGCGAGGTGGAATCACCCCAACGAAGTTTGGGGAAGTTTTTTGGATGTAAAAATAAATGCACCAGAGTTATTAAAAAAAGAATTAGATAGATTTTGGGACTTGATAAAGTTATTTATCATCATGATTTGAAAAAGAAAAATTGATATAATTTGAGCTGTTTTTTACCACTTATTTCGGTTTTTATTTGGGGTATATTTGATTATGATAAAAAATAGTCAAATCAAAATTTATAAGTCAAAAATAGGGGGTATAAACATAAGAGTCAAATTTAACAGAGAAACAGTTTGGATGACGCAAACACAAATTGCTGAGTTATTTGGCACTAAACGACCTGCTATAACAAAACATATTAACAATATTTTTGAATCAAAAGAATTAATTGAAAAAAGCAATGTTCTAAAACGGAACATTGCTAATTCAGATAAACCAATAAACAGATTGAAACTGAAACCTGGGGAATTTAGTAAAAAGGTAATTGAATTAGCATTAAAAATACCTGAGGGACGGGTAACAACATACGGAATATTGGCACAGGTGGCGGGAGGACATCCGATGATGGTGCAAATGATTACTCACATTTTGGGTAAATCACCTGATGTTGATAAAATCCCCTTTCATCGAATTGTTTATAGTAACGGTAAAGTGTGGCTTGAGCCAAGATATGAAAAAGAAAGATTAAAATTATATAAAAAAGAAGGAATAAAATTGGATGAAAATAATAAACTAATTGATTTTGATAAAAAGGTGTTTACGTTTTAGCATCATTGAGAGGATTCATCAGACGACGAAGCAATCTCAACGAGATTGCCACGTCCCAATAAATCGGGACTCGCAATGACGTGTTTCCGTTTATTCAATAAAAGTCAGGGCGAAGCCGAGGGCATTGCCACGACCAGTACGACCGATACGATGAGTATAATCATCATAATTGTTGGGTTGATCGTAGTTGATAACATGGGAAATATCAGCAATATCTAATCCTCTGGCAGCAACATCAGTCGCCACTAGAATGTTGAACATATTTTCCCTGTAATCACGAATAATACGAGTGCGTTTGTTTTGAGGTTTGCCACCGTGTAAGCTAGCAGCTTTAAAACCCTTAGCCGAAAGCGAGACTGATAATTGTTCGACAATTCGCTGGGTAGCACCAAAAACCAAAACCTTTTTAAATTCTGGCAGAGCCATCATTTCCAATAGCTTTTGTTCTTTTAAATGACGAGGGACACGAACCACATCTTGATCGACGTGAGCCGAATTGTTGACTGATTTTAGAGAAATAGTAACAGGGTTGTTTAAAAATGAACCGATTAGGGCTTGGATTTTATTGTTAATAGTGGCGGAAAAAAATAAAGTCTGACGAGTTTGGGGTATTTGATTGATAATTTCTTTGATATCGGTGATGAAACCCATATCGAACATTCGGTCGACTTCATCTAAAACTAATACATTTATACGGGAAAGATCAATAACACGGCGATTAACCAAATCTTTAATACGGCCGGGAGTACCAACAATAAAATGGGGACCACGACGAATATCGATAATTTGTTCACGTAAAAAGGCTCCACCAATGGCCAGAGCCAAATAAATTGGCAGACCTGGGGTAAATGAACGAATATCTTGTTTAATTTGCATGGCTAATTCACGAGTAGGAGCCATAATTAAAACTTGTTGACGAGGATTTTTTAAGATTGAATTAATTAGAGGAATGGCAAAGGCGGCAGTTTTGCCTGTACCAGTAGCGGCAAGACCCAAAACGTCTTTCTTTTCCATAATAGGAATGATAGCTTGGTCTTGAATTTGGGTGGGCTTGGTAAATCCTTTGGCTTTGACATTGGCAAAAAGAGTGGGATTTAAATTAAAATCTTCAAACATATGAATAGTGTTTTGCTCTTCAATTTTGACTACCGCTTCAGCTTTTTTGACAAATAAGGCTGGATTCATTTTGGTGGCCATAAATCTTGGTCTACCACCACTGCGTACAGGTGAGGCAAATCTACGAGGATAACTTCCACCAGTAGTTGGTCGACGAACGGCACGACTGAAATTTTTAAAACCACCACGAGAAGAATTGTTGTTGTACATACAAATAAATTAAATTTTAGGCAATTCCGCCTCCTCGGCGGGTTATGTGCCCTTAATAAAATTATCTGTACTTATATAGTACACAGAGGGCAAAAATAGATTTCACAGCCTTAACTAAAATCAGATTGTAGTGTAGCACTGGTGCGGGGATAATGCAAGGAATGGGATGTGCTAAACAGCAAACAACTTCTTTTCATCTATTTCCAAAGCTAGTGATTTTATTGTCTTTTCGACTGTTCTTTTCATATTTATATTTTTTGAAGCCTCGGAAATTGTCAAAATCATTTTTTTGTAAAACTTTGGATCACCTGTTAACCGATACCAAAAATCTTGACCTATATACACCTCATATTCTTGTTCTACTTTTTTTAAATTAGCATTTTTTTCATTTTCTTCGCCATAAATTATTCCAACCACTAAATTTTCATGAATTATCCCAATATTATTGGTTCTACTGATATTCTTTGCAGATTGAAAATGATCTTTGATTGTTTTTACATCATCCTTATTAATCGTGTTTGGACCTAATTTAACTTGACAATATCGCTTTTTTCCATCAGTTTGATCGATAAATTCAATATCTATTCCTTGTATTCCTGAACCACCGCAAATTTCAACTAAAGTATCAGTTATAAATTTTTGTAAACCTGTCCCAAAAGTAGTGGTAATTGAAGTACTTAAAACTCGAGGGTAAATAAGTGCCTTGGCAATACTTTCCGGCTTTAAATTACCGGTTAAATAATATGTTAAGTATGGAAGCAGTAAAGGGTTAATTTTAAATGTTTTGAGTCGGCCGCACTTTTGGGTATTGGATTTGTGATTCTTGGCTAAGGTAAATTTGACCCAATGATCTAGTTTCTCCAGAATAATTTGTTTGGTTTCTAAGGTAATCATTATTTGTATTATCACCTATTTTGTCAAAAATACCAGTCTTGATTATTGACTTCATTAGATTTTGAACCACATTTACTGATACTGCATTTCCAAATTGTTTATGAGCAACTGTAGTTTTTTGATGATATTTAAAACTTTTAGGAAATCCCTGTAGCAATCCTGCCTCACGGGGGTTTAATTGACGATAGTTTCCTTTTTTGTAAATATCATTAATAAAATTGTGTCGATATTCTTCGGGTGTTGTACCTGTAATTGTTTGTGTTGCAATATAATCACGAGTACCAGTGGCGGTTAAAGTCGAAAAAATATTTGAATTTGGTAGATAAACACGATAAATACCATTGATTCCTGATGAATTTTTTGTATTCACTAAACCATATTTTCCCTCGATTGTTCTTCTTAATATTTTTTTATTAATAAGATTTGACAATTCATCACTTTTTATATCAGATATTAAATTTTGTAAGTCAGCTAAACTTAATGGATTACCATCTCTGTTGCCATATTTTTGTTTTCGTCTGTTTTTCAAAAAAGTCATTCCGATTTGTTTTTCTCTATTTGTAGTATCGACAATATCCCATGAATGGATAGAAGTGTGGCCGTTTCGAGTATCACAAAATACAAAAAAATCATTTAATTCATCGTCCTTTTGAAAACTGTTTCGAGACATGGGGACTTTGCCTTCAAAAAGTTCACTGGTTTTAAATTTTAATTTAGGAATATTATTTTTTTCTATTCCCTTAATAAAATCATATATAAATTTTGATTTATTGAGTTTATTTGGATATTTAAACTCATTGGGAATAGTAATGTCATTTCTAAAACCGACAATAAAAATTCTTGCCCTATTTTGGGGTAAACCAAAGTCAAATGAGTTTAATAATTGTGGTGGAATAACGTTGTATCCTGCCAATTCTAATTTCTTGATTATTAAATTTAAATTATTTCTATTTCGTGGGTCGGCAAGACCTTTAACATTTTCAAAAATAAAAACTTTCGGTTGATTTATTTTAACTAAACGAATTGTATCCTCCCATAATTTTCCACGAGGATCATCAAATCCACGCATTTTGCCAGCTACAGACCATGATTGACAGGGCACTCCACCAACTAACATATCAACAAATTCTGGTAATTTATTTACTTTCTGAATGTCGCCCAAGTTCCATTCACTGTCGTCTTTTTGTAAAAAATTATTTGTATATGTTTCAATTGCATTTTTATCTACTTCAGAGAAGCCTTTACATATTCCACCACATCTGTGGAGAGCAATTCTAAACCCACCGATTCCAGAAAATAAATCAACAAAAGTAAATCTCCTTTTCATATTTTAATTATATTAGTGTTTTCTTCGCATAACAAGGACCCAAATTAATTTGATATAGATTGTTGGCGATAAATTTAAATTAAATTGTTATTTATTTAGTAAAATAGATGAGTGCAGAGAATAACAGTAAAAATAACCAGACCCGCAGGGATAGGGATAAAATTGGTACGACCTGATTTGACAGTTTTAGTGGCCAATAACCAACTGTATTCCCTAACTACGGGGCAAACTAGTCCAACTGCTCCAACAATTGCATTGGTAAATACTATCAACCATGAGGCAAGTGCGATACATGTATCTTGGACTAAATCGATGGAAGTAATAGAAGCAATCGTAAAGGCAGTGGGCAAGCTGGGTGTTACTTATTCAAAACAATTACATTCATGAAAAAGAAAAATACAGATATTATGATTGTGTCGCAAGTTTTTGAAGAGGTGGTAATGTGGGGTGAGGATGTTTGTAAAATCAAAAGTAAAAAGACAGAGTGCGGAATGTTAAACCCCTCCGATTCGATAAGAATCGAATCACCTCCCCTTGACAGGGTGAGGTAGGGAAAATTATAAGGCAAAAAATAAAACTACTGATAATATTAAAGTGTAAATGCCAAACATCCACAGATTTTTGGAGATGACAATTTTTTTGAGGAAATAAAGAGCAATTATTCCAGCAATAAAAGTTATAAAGAAAGATGAGAGCATGACGGGGGAGAAGTTTGGAGCGATAAATAGATTTTTGTAATCTAGAACAATGGTTCCTAGTGAGGCAACAATAAACAAACAGAAGGAAAAATTAAATGCTTCTAAAGGGGCGAGACCGAGCAATAGGGCGGTGGTAATGGTGATGCCAGAGCGGGAAACAGCAGGTAAAATAGCCATTGCCTGCATTAGCCCAATTAACAGGTAATTTTTATAATTTAATTTTAAATTTGATTTGTTTTTAATAAATTTTGTCGAGATTAAGAGTGTTGAAGTAATTAAAAAAAAATATGGAAGTAATTTTGTGTTGGCAAAAACTATTTGAACCTGATCTTTGAGAAAAATTCCCACTAACGCTGCTGGTATTGAAGCAATAATAATATATTTTAAATTATTGAAAAAATATTTGATTTGTTTTTTAAAGAAAAACAAAACAGAAAACAGGGTGGCGGTGTTTAAGAAAATATCGAGAGATAATGATGGTGTTAAACCAAAAAAATGTTGGAGTAAATTTAAATGACCGGATGAGGAAATTGGCAAAAATTCGGTGATGCCCTGGGTAAGACCAAGAAAAAGTGGTTGAAAAAGATTCATGAGAAATAATAACAGAAAATGACCTCCTAAATCCCAACGAGATTGCTTCGCAGAGCCTCGCAATGACGTATACTGATTAACGCTTAGGGCTCTGTTTCTGGCGACGAGCTTTACCACCAGTGCCGATCATGCGGCGTTCGCGAACGCGAGAGTCAACGGTCAGGAGACCAGCCTGTCGTAATACTAAATTAAAATCGATATCAATTTTCTTTAAAGCCCGAGCAATGGCTAAAGTCAAAGCCTCACGCTGACCCTCTTTGCCTCCACCAATAATTTTGGCTTCAAAATAATATTTACCAATTGTTTTGGTTTCGATAAAAGGCTTGCCAACAAAAGTATGAGTGGTAGGAAAATAGGCCTCTAAAGTCTTACCATTGACCATCGACACTTCTTTGCCAGTAAAAAGCTTGAGACGAGCAACAGCCGATTTGCGTCGACCTAGAGCAGAGGTATATTTTTTATTTGATTTTGTCACCATATGGATGTTCACTTCCAGTGAATAATTTTAAGCGAGCTAGACGACGATCACGTTGTTTGTTTTTGGATAACATGCCGTTGACCCCGTGCATGATAACCTGACGAGAATCTTTACTCATCATATCTTTTAGAGACATTTCTTTTAAATGTCCAGCAAAGGCGGTGTGGTGATAATATATTTTGTCAGTTAATTTTTTGCCAGTGACAACGATTTTATCTGTATTAATGGCAATAACATAGTCGCCATCATCACGCTGAAAAGAAAAAGATGGTTTGTCTTTACCCATTAAGATGTGAGCAATTTTGACACAGGCTCGACCTAAGGTTTGACCAGAAAGATCAATTAAATGCCATTTGCGAATGACAGTATTTTTTTTGGTAATGGTGGATCTTAATTTCATTTAGTTTTTTTTAACGACTAATTTCGCTGCTTTGGCTTTTTTTGCTTTAGGTTCTAATTTAATCTCAGGCTTGATAGCGACTAATTCTTTGTAGAAAGATAATTTTGAAATTAGGGCGTTGTCACCTTGACGAAAACCAACTCTTTGGATTTTTAAAAAGTTGCTGGTACGACCAGAGAGAGAGTTTTGAATTTTGGCGACAATTTCTTTGACAAATTTTTCGTTAGCGAAGGTTTTGTTAATTTCTTTAATATCGTTGATTGTTCCCTTAATAGCCAAGCCGGTAATTTTTTCGGCATTATTCAGAATAGATTTTGCCTTAGCTTCAGTTGTGTTAATGAAACCATAAGTAAAGAGGGATCTCAATTGACTGCGAAATAATGACCAGCGTAGCTTGGCAGTGCGATTTAATTGTCGTCCTAAAATCCGGTGTCTCATTTTTTATTTACTCCAGGAATAGCCCTTTTCTTTGAGCCAGTCATCAATAACTTTTAACGATTTTTCACCAACATTTTTAGATTTGGAAACTTCAAGACGACCAGCTTTGGTGAGAGTGTCAATGTTGCCAAAACCAGCCTTTTTGAGAGCGTTGGTAACACGAAGGGGTAATTCGATTTCTTCGACAGAAATATCGGCTAAAAGACTGCCAGGATTTGAGGCAATAGTAATAACTTCGTCGCTAAATTCTTGAGTATCAAAAATTTGTCCCAATGAATTAATTAAATCTTTAGCAGCTAATTTTAAGGCAGCTTCTGGTGAAACTGAGCCGTCAGTCCAAATGTCCATAGTTAATTTGTCATAATTTGACTTTTTACCTAAACGGGCAGGTTCAACCGTATAGTTGGCTTTTAAAACAGGAGTAAAGGTGGCATCGAGAATTATTTCACCAACAACATCGGTTTTTTGTTCCTTGGCCATGGTGTAACCAACACCGCGCTCAACTTGAAGTTCAATTATTAATTCTGCCTTATCATCGGTTAAAGTAGCAATTACTTGATTAGGATTGGCAACTTTACAAGTAGCTGAATCGACAATATCAGCGGCAGTGACGACACCTTTGCCTTTTTTCTCAAGAACGAGATTGGTTGGATCTTCTTGATTATAAGTAAATTTAACTTTTTTAAGGTTAAGTGAAATCTCAACTAGATCTTCTTTAACTCCAGGGAGAGTAGTAAAAAGATGGGAAGCACCGGCAACTTTTATCCGGGTAATAGCTGCCCCAGGAACTGTAATGAGTAAAACTCTACGGAGAGAATTACCTAATGTATGGCCAAAACCACCAAACAAAGGACTCATTTCAAACTGACCAAAAGTATTAGTTAATTTAATGGTTTTAAGATGAAAATGGCTGATGTCAATCATATTTTTTATCTTGAATAATACTCAATAATTAAATTGATGTTAATGCCAGAAATATTAGCATCAACAACAGGTAGAGTGTTTATTTTGGCGGAATATTTGGTTTTATTGATGGTAATCCATTCTGGGGATTTAAAGTCTTTGTCAGAAATTCTGAGCAATTCACCTGACTTTTCAATAATTTTTTTTGATAAAGTGATTTCGTCATTAATTTTGACAGAATATGAAGGGATATTTAAGGATTTGTTGTTTAGTAAAATTTGTTTGTGAGAAACAAGTGTTCGAGCATGAGAACGAGACAAAGCTAATCCAGCCATAAATACAGCATTATCTAGACGACGCTCGAGTAGGGATAATAAGTTTTCACCGACCATACCCTTCATTAATTTGGCTTTGTCAAAATAATTTCGGAATTGAGTTTCGAGAAGACCTCCATAATAACGTTTGGCTTGTTGTTTGGCGCGCAACTGAATGGCAAAATCAGATAATTTTTTGGTTCTTTTTAATCCGTGCATACCGGGACGGACAGCACCTTTTTTGTCAATGGGACATTTGGAAGATAAACAACGAGCTCCCTTTAAAAAAAGTTTTGTGCCTTCGGTACGGCATAATCTACATTTAGTATTTAAAGTTGATCTCATAGTTTTGTTTAGGCGCGTCGCTGTTTTGGTGGACGGGGACCATTGTGGGGGATGGGGGTAATGTCGGCAATTTGTTCGACTTCAAAATCACGTTTGGCACGTAAGTATCGAAGAGCGGCATCACGACCAGTACCGGGACCCTTAAGATAAACGAATAATTTTTTGACTCCATGTTTTTTGACTTCTTCCAAAGCTCGTTCAATGGCGGTAGTGGCGGCAAAAGGTGTTGATTTGCGGCTACCTTTGAAACCACAACGACCAGAAGATGACCACGAGAGAGTATTGCCACTCATGTCGGTAACGGTAACTAAAGTATTATTAAAAGTTGATTGAATAAAAAGTTTGGCGTCAGAAATATTTTTAATGACACCTTTTTTTTTGGTAGAAATTTTTGGTTTGTTTTTTGATTCTTCTTTGGTGGTCATGTTATTTTATTTTTTAACTGGGGTAGCAGCAGCTTTTTGTTGAGTTTCAATTTTTGCCCAAGCTTCTTTAGTAAGTGAACCAACAGTTTTCTTTTTACCTTTACGGGTGCGGGCATTACTTTTGGTACGTTGACCACGGACAGGCAGAGAAACAATGTGGCGAATGCCACGGTAACAGCGAATAGCTTTTAATCTGTCGATATTTTCACGAATTTCTCGTTTTAAATCACCTTCGGTACGAAAATCTTCGAGAGCTTTCATTAAATCACTGATTTGATTACGGGTTAAATCTTTGATACGAGTATTTAGGTCAATTTTGGCTTTTTTAGCTAGGTTGGCAACAATTTTTGGACCAATACCAAAAAAACGGGTTAAGCCAACTTGGGCGCGCTCATTATCAGGAATATCAATACCAGAGATTCTCATACTTTAGCCCTGCTTTTGGGTATGTTTTTTAGTGGAACAAATAATACGACGAAGGCCGCGTCGAATAACGACTTTACAATTTTTACAACGGACTTTGATACTTGATTTGACCTTCATAGAGAGACTTTGGTATTTTACCTTAAGTTATTAATAATATCAAAGAGTAAGTTTACCATATTAACCACGATAGACAATACGACCCTTGTTGCCGTCGGGGGATAAAACCAGAGATACGGTATCACCGGTCAAACATCGGATATGGTGTAAACGTAATCTACCGGCAAGATAGGCAACAATTAACTTATCATCTTCGAGCTTGACGCGGAACAATTGATCAGGTAGAACTTCAGTTACCAGACCTTTGATAGTAATATCTTTCATTGAAAATAATTTTTAATTTTTTCCGCCATAGGCGGATCAACCTTTGGCTGA
>MNZO01000016.1:0-12711 GCA_001873665.1 Candidatus Shapirobacteria bacterium CG2_30_35_20
GATATCGTTATTATTGGCTAAAGCATCAAAAATTTGATTAAATTTTTTATCGGTGTCGATTTTATTGACAATTTGTTTTTGTTCGAGAGTGTCGAGACGAGAAAAAATTAAAGAATTAGTTTGAATTATTTTGCGCATAGCGACAAACTCGGACATAATTTGAACACTAATGCGGACAGCAATGTCACTTTTGAGTACGCCCGAGAGCATGGCCACACCTTGTTCAGTGAAAACATAGGGTAAATATTTTCTTCCAACCTTATTTTTTAAGGTCGCAAATTGCGACCTTAAACTTGAAGTCGCAAATTGCGACTTCAAGTTGTCGTATTCAAGTCTATTTAGTTTAAAGCAAAACTGATTAGGAAATCGAGTTTTATTCCGTTTAACCTGTTCATTAAGTCGTTTGGTTGATACTTTGTAAAGTACCGCCAAATCTTCATCTAACATTACCTGAACGCCACGAATGGTATAGATTTTATTTTGAATATTGGTTTTGGTCGTTGACAGCGATTTTATCTCATTCACAGATTAACGATAACGTATTTGAATTATTATCGATATTTAATCTAACCCCTCCCCCTCGATTAGGAAATCGAGTACCTCCCCTTGACAGGGCGAGGCAGAGAAAACACCAAAACCCATCATTGCGAGTGCATCCGAAGCAATCTCGTTGGAATTAAACAAGCCAAAATTTGACTTTCAAGCAAGAGAGAGATAATCCCCATAATATGAAAAAAGATACGCTTAACTTTATGTTCAATATGTTACTTGAATTAGAGAAAGAAAGAGTTAAAACCGCAACCGGTGCAACCGTAGAAGATTTTAAATACGGTCAAGCCGAAAAAGTCACCAGATATGAAAACGGTACAGCTGCAGTTACATATAAAGGTATTGAATATCGTCCAACCACAGAAACATGGGGTCCATTAGATGGTAACAAAAATAAAAAGACCGTACTAATTAATGCTAAACAAAATCCAGCTAAACCAGATAATTGGACAAAAGTTGAATTTAAAATAAATTAATCAAATAACTTTCTCCACATCCCACTCCACCTTTTTCTCCCCAATCTCACATTGACAAAAGAAGCCAATAATTGATAGAATATATCAATCACCAGGGAGGGAAGGTTGCAGAGCAATACTGCAAGCAACACTCCCAGTTTTTTATTTCACAAATTCCAACTTTTTTCTAAGATCGTTCATAAAGTTTAAATATGGTTTATATGGTGACAATAACTTCGAATATTTCCTCTGATTTGGAACCAATACTTTTTCTAATTTCTTTTGTTTTACTAAATATTTTATTAAGCATTGAAAGTCACCATCGCCAGAAACAATTATAGCTTTATCATAATTATCATATTCAATTTTAGCTGAATATAAGACAATTTCTGCATCAACATTTCCCTTAACTTTCCCATCTTTATCAATTACCGTTGGTTTAAAAATTAGTTTATAACCTGATTTTTTCAAAAAATCATACAACTTTTGATTTTTAGGAATATACCCAATAAAAAGAAAGACTTTATTTACACTATATTTTTCAGTTAAATATTTCCTAAATCTAGCAAAATTCAACTTCCATCCCTGACCCAATATTCCCAAATTTAAATTTTGACTATCAATAAAAGCATAAACATTTTTTACCACAGTTAAATTTATCACAAAAACTATTTTTCCTCCCCCACCACCTTATCAATACTCCACTCCACTTTTTTCTCTCCCACAAATTTATAAAACTTTCCTCCGTCTCTTTTTATATAATCAATAAATAAAATTCCATCAAGGTGGTCTAGTTCATGTTGAAACACAATCGCTTCAAAGCCATTTAACATTTTTTTCTTATCAACTAACTTTCCTTTTTCAATTTCCTGCCAAACCGCTTCTATTTTTAAATATCTTTTGACCGTTCCATACAAATCAGGGAATGACAAACATCCTTCAAGAAAATCCTGTTCTTTTTCATCTTTATCGCCCACCATCACCGGATAAACTTTTTGTCCATAAACACCCAAAATTTGCGGATTAATCAATACGATTACTTTTTTACCATTTTTTAATCCAAAAAATCTTTTTTCAATTCCCAATTGCGTCGACGCCAGTCCAGCTCCGTTTTCCGATGTCTCCAACACTTCTTTTAAATCGGCCACATCCGTCAATATCTCAGCTACTGACTTTACCGCTGGTACTTTTTTACGTAATACCTCATTCGGATACATTACAATTGGTCGCATACTATATTATAATCGATTAATGATTTCATTGGTATTCTTTGGTTCTTTTCAACACTATTCTACCCTTACCCTCCAAAAGCTTCTCGACTCCAAAAAATTGATTATCAATGCCGTCATTACCACTCCTCCTCGCCCCGGTAACCATGGAATCGTTACTAAAACTCACACCCATCTATTTTGTGAACAAAACAATATCCCCGTTTTTCCCCTCGAAAATCTTGACTCTATACCTACCGAAATCGAAAAACCCGATTTTATCTTTGTTTCAGGATTTGGAAAATTGTTAAATGAAAATTGGCTAAATTTTCCAAAAATTATGGCTATCAATGCCCATCAATCACTCCTCCCGACTTACGCCGGTCGTTTTCCCACCCAATGGGCTATTTTAAAGGGTGAAAAAAAAACTGGCGTCACTCTAATCAAAATGTCACCCCAATTTGACAAAGGTGAAATATTGATTCAATCAAAAATCAATATTTTACCCACTGATACCAGCAATACACTATATACAAAATTATATGATTTAAGTGCTAAATTATTTATCAACATCGCTCCCACCATTGACAAAATAATTCCAACACCACAATCGGGATCAGGTTTTTATGCCCGCCAATTAACCAAAGCCGATGGATACATCACCAATTTTGATAATTTAAATAAGTTAACTCGCGCCCTTAATCCCTGGCCTGGTGTTTGGACTTATGTCACCGATAAAAATAACAAAAAATTAATACTAAAAATACTATCAATTGATAAAAACAATCAACCTGAAAACGTCCTAATTCAGGGCAAAAAACCCACCAAATGGTCCGAAATTTCTAAGTACTATTCTCTGACATCATAATTATTTAATACTCAATTTTGTCCTAATATTCCAAATAATTCGTAATTCGTAATTCGTAATTCGTAATTAATTTATCTCATTTTTTATTCTTAAAATAGCAAATTATAAAGCAAGGTACGGCAATATTTTTTTTGACAAAAGTATAAAAAATCTCTTTAATTAATAAAGGAGGTAAAACAAAATATGCCAGTAAAAAAGAAAAAAGCAGTCAAGAAAAAAGTAGCTAAAAAGAAAACTGCCAAAAAAGCTAAAAGGAAATAAGAACAGTTTTTATAAAAAAACGGTGTTTACTTTGTAACCGCCGTTTTTTTAATGTACAATTTGATATGAAAAATATAAAAAACATTCACTTTAGCCTTGTTTTCACCGTTCTTTCAATAATCTTACTTCTTATAAAAGGTGGCATTCTCAGTGGTATCACAGCCCTAATTGGATTAATCTACACCAAAAAAGCCCTAAAAAATAATCAAAAACTTGGTACATTTCTTGGCATTGTTAACCTAATTATTATTAGCTACTATCTCTTTGTTCTATTTATTATCGGTTACGTGATGACTAGTCGTTAATATGGATATATTTGAAAAATATTGTATTTTAACCTTCGTATCGTGTTTGTTAATATATGAAATATACAAATATCACAAAGGTTACGGTATCGGCAAAAGAGTATTTATCTTCGTCAAACCCAAAAACACCAATATTATCAATCGAACATCTTTATTCTTATTAATTGTTGGTCTGACGATTATAGAGTTTCTACTAATATTATTTATTATTAAGACAACATGAATATCTTTACAATTATATTCAGTCTACTTTCTTATATATTAATATCTCTCATTTATCTATTGTATCGATCACTTCAACTTAAAAAATATCGTGGCAAAGACATAATTTATAGTGGAATAGTTACTGGTAATATTTACGAACTGAAGCATTCGACCGAAAACCAAAAATTAGTTCAAACTGACCCCATTGACAAAGTAATATTGGGGAAAGTTACAGATTGCGGGTATGAAACCGACAGTTACATAATCGAACTCTATGAAAAAAACATCCTAATTTATGACAAACCATCAATATATAGTCTATTAAAAACACTATTCAATCTAATCAATAAACAGAAAGTCATATCCATTCCGTACGAAAACGTTCTCAATTGGTATATCGGCAAAAACCAAAAATACGTTGCCATTGAGTCATTTTTGCCAGACTCAAAAAAAGATCTAGCCTTTGTAACTTATGTTATTGGGTTAGACATTCAAACCCATTTACAAATGAAAATCGCCAATAAATTTTCGCAAGAACCAGTTATGAAATTTATGTCACAAAACAAATAAGCAACATTACAATACAAACATATGAAATTAGAAAAAAATATCCGCACCAGTATAATAATTACATTAATTGCAATAATATTATTTTTTGCAAAAGCCGGTATTTTTTCTGGAATATTTAGCATCATTGGATTAGTTTTTGCTAAAAAATCATTAAAAAACAGTCAACACTGGGCAGCTGTCCTTGGTGTTATAAATCTGACAATTATCGCTTACTACCTTTTCTTTATTTTTGTCATTGGTTACGCCATGACCAATCGATAAGATGAACACTATTGAAGTATATGAAATTTTAGCCATTGTGTCAGGCTTATTATTATACGAAATATACAAATATCAAAAAGGTTGGGGTATTGGTCGAAGAGTGTTTATTTTTACAAAACCAAAAACTTCTACTGTCGTCAACAGATTTTCTCTCTTATTATCAATTATTGGACTAGCAATTATAGAAATATTGATAATAACACTTATATATTAGCAATATTATTGTTATATAGAATATATTCTTTTAATGATTTGATTCAGCTCAACAAAATTTTCTGTATCATAAAAATATATCATTTCATAAAGCTCATTATTTACCATAAATAAATAGGCTTTATGGGCTGAAAATAAATCATCAGGTTTCAATAAATTACCATTATACAAAGCTCCAAAACATAATGGTAAATATGGAATATTCAATTCAACCATCTCATTCACATTATAAAAACTAACATTTTGATTCAAAATTGTAGGTAAACCTGGAACAACAGGCAAGCTACCCTGTTTAACTTCAGGCGACTCAAGATATTTTTCAATCGTCGATTCCGAGATAGTACCAATATTACACAGGGAAACAAAGGGTTTATCTAAGCTATTTTTGTTACGATTAATAATTATATTTTTCCCGATTTTATGAATAACATGTTTTGAATCAACTACAATTTTTACCCAACCAAACACTATAGTTTTAGGCCACACAAACCAAATTACAATACAAATTACAATCATTACAACCAAAAACCAAACTATTTTATTTTTTACTATTTTTTGTGAATTCACCATAAAATGGAATAACTAGTAACTCCCCCGCCAAACTCAGAATGCTTTCAACCGTTATAGTTGAAGTGAATAATCCATAAATAGACAAACACAACAACAATATGTTTATTCGATAGGCCCAAATATTGCGCCTAATTATTGCCACCACCATCACCAACTCTACCAACACAAAGACAAACAACAAAACAAATACTCCAGTTGGTAACGCAAAAACCAACGTATAAAGTAAAAACAGCAAAACTACGATATAACCAATCGCTGGAAATAATTGCCAAATGTTTTTTTTCATAAACATTAATTTAACGATTTTGTCTTCCATTCACCTTTACTAACTTTATATTTTAAAGTTCCTTCATCAAAATTTGTATTCAAAAAATCAAACTCAACTTCAGGTGATGCACAAAAATAATTTTCAGAATAATTTCGCTTATCTAAAATATCAACAGATTTAATCGGGCTTTTCTTTACTAAATCAACCATAAATAAAGAACAGATATTATCATTTTTACTTGTATAAGCATAAAAAATATCCGGATTATTTGGCAATAATCCAATAGGCTCAGCTAAAAAATCCCTACTTGCTGCACCCCAATGACTTGGTGTGTTTAGTCGAGAAACCATCTTTGCATTTTTGTCCCAAATACAAACGTCAGTCTGCATTCCATTCTGAAGCGGAACATAAGTTAACAATCTATCCCCCTGCCAAAAACCATCCAGACTAGAAACGCAACTGATATTTGGAAACTCAACAACAGTCTTAGTCTCCAAATTAATTATTTGTTTGTGTAACTCCCAATTATCGTTATTCTTAACATTGTGAACTAAAAACATATACTTACCATCATCTGAAAAAGAATAATGGAGAACGTGGGTGAAAAGAGCCCGTCTTTGGTTATTTTTATACAAATCCAAAACCGAGCTAAAACTACTTGCACACCCAAATCGATAAACAGTTACTTTGTATGGAGAGGGTAAATTAATTTTATTCTCACCCTCTTTATTCCACCCATCAATCATCATTCCTGCACCAACCTCTAATCCTTCAACTTGATACATTTCAGATAGTATTCCATCATTTTTTACTTTATAAAATTTCGAAATTTTTGGGTCAAAATAATCAGGTTGACATGGAGCCGGTTTACCTTCGACCAAACCTATTTTTTCTGTTGCAATATTTGTTTCAACAATTTTAATTGGCAAAATTTCACTATCGGTCTGCTTTTTATTAATAACCACATATGTTAATATGACAATAAATATCGTTGCCAGAATCACAACTCCAATAATAAAATTTTTATTACGATTTTTTCTTATTATTTTTTTAGCCATATTTATACTTTAAAGATATCACATTTAACTTTACTGTCATAATTTATGCATTTAGCAAACCAAGAACACCCATTATCACTACAGCGCTAGTTATCAAACTCAAAGGAATTAATTACTCCAAGAAAATATTTCTCTCTTTTATTTTTTATATCAGGGTTATTTGAACCTTGGCTATAAAAATCGTAATTCAAATTATTTTTCACTATACATATATTCGAATAATCCATATTATATCCTCCGATAAAATTAATGAATTTGGTCTCAATTCCGCTGATTGATATTGTTTTTTGAGTTAAATTCTTAATATTTTCAAAATTTGACCAATCGGTAGAACATCCCGATTGTTTATTGTTAATATCTGAAATTTCTAGGGTAAAATATAATTTATCGTCAGGATTACTCTTTGCAAGGTCTATATTTTCCAGACTTAATAAAAATAAATATGGCTTGCCTTTTGCACCACCCTCAACATCGGAGTCATAGTATATTTTAGAATCTGGCTGATACCTTAACGAAAAACCAAAATTGGAAGAAGTAAACCTCACCAAATTACTGTTATCTTCTGTTATTCCATACTTTCTGTATCTTAAAATATAAAACACCAAACCAACAAACAAAATAATACCGATAATTATTATGTAATTAATATTCCTCTTTCTATTTATCACTCTTTTCATAATTGATTTTACATACCAACACCTACTTATACAACAACAGAAATATGAACTCGACTTAAAGCTATTCGAAACTAGTACTACTTCTTCTCTACCATTTTTTTAATCAAAAAGTCTAAATAGTTTTTCCGATTAATTATCATCGCCTTACCCCCATACGTTTCCTCAAACTTACCCTTTCCTCTGATTTTTGTATTATCACCCCATTTAAACTCATAACCATTTATTTCACCGTTAATTTCCTCTATATAATCGATTTCCTTTTGGTCATAAGTTCTCCAAAAATATACGTTTCCCAAGATAAAATTATTAGCATTATATTTCATCCTCTCGACAATACAAAAATTTTCCCACAATTTTCCTACATCATCACGTACCGACAAATTATTATATAAACCCAAAATTGCATTTCTAATACCTACATCCCAAAAATATATTTTAATCGACTTGCTTACCTCATCCCGAATATTTCGACTAAAGGCACGTAAGCTAAAAATCACAAACATCTGTTCCAAAATGTCCAAGTATTTAATCACTGTTAACCTATCAACTCCTAGTTTTACCGACAATTCTTCATATGACACCTCCGATCCCACTTGCAATGCCACCAACTTCAATAAGTCCTCCACCAATGTTGATTTTCTAATCTGATTAAATGACAAAATATCCCGATACAAATATTTATTTGTCAATTCCGATAGTTCCATTATCGATTCCTCAGCGTTTCTATCAAACACCTTTGGATACAACCCAAACCTTAAAATATTTTCCAAATTCCCATTTATTTGAGCAAAATCGTAATTCTCTATCAATTCTTCAATCGCCAATGGATACAAACTAAAAGTTTTTGTTCTACCTGTCATTGGCTCATTAATTTTATTTGCCAAATCAAAACTAGATGAGCCAGTTGCAATAATTTGTACCTTGGGAAAAGTATCCACCAAAATTTTTAAAATTGTACCAATGTCAGTAATTTTTTGGGCTTCATCCAAAACTACAATTTTATATTTAGACACTAATCGCCCCAAATCCTGGCTATTTGTAGTTTGCAACAAATCACGATTTTCCTTTAATTCACAATTATAATACTTTCCGTCATCACCATATTCTGCCAAAATTTTATTAACCAAGGTTGTTTTACCTACCTGTCTTGCACCATAAATTACTATCGCGTCACCTTTAAATAAATATTTTTTTATCCTATCCTCTATTTTTCGTCTAAATTTTATGATCATAATCATAATTTTAGTACAATTTTTCTGATTTGCAATACCCAATTCTACTTCTTCTCTACCATTTTTTTAATCTCCCCCCTCATTTTCTTGATACATTTAGTACAAAAATTACCTTTAATTTCCGATTCACCTGATTTTAGGGTAACTTTTTGAATGTTTGCCTTAAAAGTTCGTGGAGTTCGATTTTGGGCATGGGAACGGTTACGACCAATCGCAGTTCCTTTATCGCATAGATTACATTTTCTCATAGGCTATACTATATCATATGGACATTGTTTTTTCTGCTATCGGATTACTCATCGCCGTCACTATCCACGAGTTTTCCCATGCCCTGACAGCCGATCGTCTTGGCGACCCCACTCCCCGGGCTATGGGTAGATTAACTTTAAATCCCCTCGCTCATTTAGACCCCCTAGGCACCTTAATGATTTTTATCGCCCATTTTGGTTGGGGCAAACCAGTCCCCATCGATCCTTACAACTTTAAAAATCCTCGCCGTGATGAAATATTAGTCTCCCTCGCCGGCCCGACGAGTAACTTTATTTTTATGATCGCCATATCCCTTATCATTCGCTTTATTCCTATGTCTATTTTCAGTTATGTTTTATATACTTTTGCCATCACTAATTTGTATTTGGGTGTCTTTAACCTATTACCCATACCTCCTCTAGATGGTTCAAAAGTATTTTTAAACCTAATGTCAGTTGAAAAATCATATGAGTGGCAAAAAGCCTTCGACCGTTATGGTTTTTTTATCGTCGCCGCCTGCCTATTTTTACCAGTTGGTGGGTCAAACATCATCAGCCTCATCGTCACCCCCATTGTCCAATTCCTCAGTAACTTATTTTTTTAAATACAAAAATTTTCATTATTGACAAAGTATATACTTTGTATATATAATAGATTTTATGAACGATGCCGTAATTACTCTTAAAACTGATTATGATTTAAAAACAAAGGCCATGAAATTAGCCGATGAGTTAGGATTCAGCCTCAGTTCCTTGATTAATGCCTATTTAAAAAGTTTTTTGCGAACCAAAACTGTCAACTTTTCGACTTTGGACGAATCGAGACCCACTAAATTTATGATCGATAGTTTAAAAGAATCCAAGGCTGATATTAAAGCCGGTCGAGTATCTCCTGCTTTTTCTGATGCCAAAAGTGCTATAGAATGGTTACATAATGATAAAAGTTAGATTTGCTACAAAATTTAAGAAACAACATAAAAAAGTTGATAATAAAATCCAAAAGGCTTTTGATTTAAGATTGGCAATGTTTTTAGAAAATCCTGATAACCCAGTATTAAATAACCACGCATTAATAGGCGAATATAAAGGATGTCGAAGTATCAACATTAATGGTGACTGGCGAGCAATTTATTCCCAATATTCTGATGACGAAATAGTTTTTGAGGTAATCGGAACCCACAGTCAATTGTATAAAAAACGATAAAATATCTCTTTATGGTTTTAATTTTTTACGCCTCACTCCCCATTTCGCTTAAACTCAATTTTCTTTGACACACTCAACCTCCACCATCGGTGTAACATCCGAGACCATTCCCCACGGGAAATAGTATCTTTACACTGTTTTCGCCATAATTTTTTATGTTTACCTTTCATACTATGATTATATACAAAAAATATGATTTATTTTTGCGCATTTGCCAATTCGTCTAGATTTTTGACCATTTCTTTTATTTCTTTGTTTGTCATTCCATGAACCAATGCTCCCTGTTCCAGGCTTTCAATTACCGACATGCCACAACCAATACAATGAAAGCCATAATCTTCTATCAACACATCAACCAAGGCCGGGTATTGCTCTGCCAATTGAGCAATCAACATATCTTTTGTAATTAATTTTTTGTTTATCATTTGGAAATTGTTTTTTGTAATTTGTTTGGAAATTGTAGATTTGTTTTTTGGAAATTAAATTTCATTAAGCTTTATCTTTTTCAAATCATTTAAAAAATCCATCTCTAGTTTTTGCCAGATATTGCGCATTTTACATCCATTTTCCCGACTACATTTTTCCCCCAATCCTAAGCACTTAACCATCCCTTTGTTTTCCCCCAATGCCGTCAACAAATCAAAAAGTGTTTTATCTTTCCATCCTTTCATTAAAAGATATCCTCCCATTTTTCCCTCACGACCCTCTACAATCCCCCCCTTCCGCAAATCAATTGCCACCTGACCCAAAAAACGATATGGTAGTCCTGTTTTTTTTGAAACCTCCATCAAAGATACCGCTTTATCTCCCGTTTTTATCAAAAAGGACAACAATTCAATCGAATATTCTACTTTTTTTGATATGGTAATCATACTACTACTATAACAGTAGTATAACAAAAAATGTTATAATATTCTGTCCTGCAAAAAGCGATCTTTGAGAAGGTGTTTTTTCTAGCTAACCTTTCTTAAGGGGAAGCATCGTACCAGTATCGACTTTGTCTTTTCTGGTCAGTTTCCCACCACGTAATTTAGCGTGGAGAAGCCACTATCGAAGTTAACTTTTTGTGGGGCATTTTATTTTCTCCCAAACCCTTTCCATTGTCCTTTCATTATTTTTAGCCTCTATTTCAATAGTTTTTGCATATTTATTTTTATACTTGTTTGGTCGTTTCAAATATTCAATCAAAAAATCCTCAGCTTCTCCCAAACCCTCTTTTACCCAACCCAATTTCTTTTTCAAAATTAAATCAATGTTGCCATCTTCCTGACCCCCTATATGAGTAATTGCCACAAATGGTTTTTGACACGCCACTACATCAAACAAAAAATTTGGACCTGCCTTACCAAAAACTATATCACATGAAGCCAATACTTCCCCCATATTCTCGATCCAACCATAATTTAAAATCCTTACCTTGTTATTAATATTAATTTTTTCAAATATTCTTTTGTATTGTTCCACCATTTTAAAAGCCAGCTTATCCGTCCCCGTATTAAATATAATGCTACATTTTTGCTTAATTAATAGTAATACAGGCAAAAACTTGGTAATCGCATTTGTTCCCAAACTTCCCCCACCCACAAACACTACCGATTCTCCCTCCTCAATTCCCATCTTCTGTTTTATTGGAAATTGTAGATTTGTTTTTTGGAAATTATACATTTCTTGCCTCGTCCACCATCCAGTTTTTATAATATTCTCTTTTGGTATTCCGTAATTTATTGCCTGTTTATAGGCTACATCATCATAAACCAAATGTAAATCAGCTCCGTCCATAAACGACAATGAGTTGTTTGACCAGGGGTCAGCCACTATTGTCCACAATTTAAATTGTCCTCGAGTTTCCTCTTCCCATTTAGCCAGTGACTGTGAATGAAAAAAATACGATGAAATTATTAAGTCAGGTTTAATTTTGTTCACTATCTTTTTTAATTCAGGTAAATTATTTTCCATCATCTCTAAAAAAGTTTTTTTGAATCTTTTGTTTTCCATCAATTTCAAGGAAATTCTATTTGATAATGAAAAAAAACGATAGGCAAAAATATACAAATCATTTAGTATATCAATTGGTGCCTTAACTTCAGCATAACTTACCTCAATTTGATTGTCTTTCTCTTTTGTTTTTAAAAATCCATAAATAGCCTTAGCAATCGACCTATGTCCCCAAGGCATATCGTCAGTCAATACCAATATCCGTTTCTTTTTCATAATCTATATTATAACTTTAATTGATATAATCAGTCATATTAATTTATTAATTTTATAAATTTGATATTTAAAATTGATTAAAAATTTTACCTGCCTGCCAGCGAGGCAGGAATTAAAAATTAAAAATTTATTTTGATATTTTGCCCTCCTAGCTCAATGGTCGAGCAGCGGTTTTGTAAACCGTCGATGCAAGTTCGATTCTCGCGGAGGGCTCCAAAATTAAACTTTCCAGTTTTCCGGTGTTAACCCCAAATAGAAATATCGGTATAAAACTTCGTCCTTGACAATCACCCCAACAAACTGTATCATTTTACCATGACTAAAAAAACACTAGAGGCAGATATAAATA